>NZ_BAACAP010000248.1:0-159391 GCF_045865695.1 Scytonema hankhaensis NUACC26 | reverse complement strand
CAAAAATGAAAAAATCTGGATTCAGCAAAATACAACTGAAGTAGATATTGCTTTAGAGTTGATTGAGATGGGTGTACCAAAACACGATATAGTGATTGGGTTTAATTCACATAAAATGCGTTGGCTAACTGATTTTGCTGTAATACTAGGAATCTGGTTTGATTTACAGTCCGCCTCTAGAGCGAATAACCTGTCCTGTAATCCACTGCCCTTGTGATGAGGCAAGAAATAACACTATACGTGCAGCATCTTCTGGAGTCCCAATACGGCCAAAGGGTGCTTTTACCTCAAGGGATGAACGCAATTCGTTGCTCATCCAACCTGTATCCGTTGCACCAGGGTCTATAGCATTCACAGTAATGCCTTTGCTTGCTAAGCTGGCACTTAAACTGATTGTCAGTGCCTCTATTGCTCCTTTGGTAATAGCATACGGTAAGTTCAATGGCATTGGTGCCAAACTTTGACCAGATGTCAGATTGATAATTCGTCCTCCTGGTTTGCCATGGTGACGCTTGGCAAACTCAGCACACAACAATGTAGTCCCTCGCACGTTTATAGACCTATCATGCATTTAGACCTCAAAAATGAAAAAATCTGGATTCAGCAAAATACAACTGAAGTAGATATTGCTTTAGAGTTGATTGAGATGGGTGTACTAAAACACGATATAGTGATTGGGTTTAATTCACCTAAAATGCGTTAGCTAACTGATTTTGCTGTAGGATAAATTCATGTCAATTTTTGTCTATCCCATTTAAGAGTTTACAGTACTGTAATCTAGCATCCACTTTTGAAGAAAACATAACTACTTTATACCAGAACTCCCACTCTATAATTTATCTAAAAAAGTTTATTTGCCAAAACTGAGTGCTCCCAATTCAAATAACCGCATTGATTGGCAAATCCTATTAACTTAACTTTACTTACTGTGAATTTTCACTGTTATCTTAGTATCTATTTTTATCTCTTACAGAATACTTAGTCATCATTTGCTCAAAAGACTCCTGCAAATCTATGCCTTCGGTATTTGCCAAACAAATGACGGCAAACAAAATATCAGCAAGCTCACTGGAGAGTTCTTGAGCTGATTCGCTCTCTTTCTTTTTTTTTATACCATGCAAATGGTTAATTAATCGAGCGGTTTCGCCCACTTCCTCAACTAGTCGAGCTAGCATTTCATGAGGACTCCAATAACCTTTACCTACTTCTTGTACCCAATCATCAACCTGTTGTTGAATTTCTCTAAGTGTATAATCAGACATTTTCTTGCTGCACCTTCTTCAGAATTGAACGAACTATACCACTTTTGCCCCGACAAGCTAGAAAAAATACATCACCTGTCAAAACCCCATCTTTTTTTAAGTCAGATACGATTTGACTCAAATCGTGACCCATATATCCAGTTATTACTGCAATTAAATTACAATTACTTATCTTTGCTTGTATATTGCTACGATTTATATATGTCTCTCTTGAGGAGCCAATCTCAACATACTTTTTTAACCCATAGTTTTCGGACAATTCACGAATAACCTCTCGTCGAGTTGCTTGATGTCCACCAACCAGTGCAAGATGTACGGATACCAAGTTGGGAGTTGATACTCTATTTGCGTCTGAGGCTACTTGTATATCTAAGTTAGCAGCTTCAGCACGACGCTGTTGGCGGTATTCAACAATTTCATTTGCTGCATTAGAGTCAAGAAAGAGTAGCGCACGTTTTAAATCTTGAAAAAACGATACTTCGACTTTTCCTTGACGTAATGCATTATCTATTTCGACAATTGCTAAACTAAAGTAGTCATTTGCAAGACATTGGCGTAAAGTAGGGTGCAAATTAATATAGACTTCCAGACTTTCTAGTAATTCAAAAAAAAGTTGGGCAGTTATTTTTTGTTGTGCAGCAAACTTTCTTAAATCATCTAGTTCATTATTTAATTTTTCCCAGCTTTCTTTATTAACCAACCAGTCTAACCAATCAGCATACGCGTTCTGAAGCCTCTCTTCATTTTGTAAGTTTTTCCAAAGGTCTAATCGGTCTTTTAATATTTCTTCTACATCGATTAAATTGGGCAGATTCACTCCGGCAAAATTGACACATTCTTCATAATAATTAACTTTACGCTCATCGGAAATATCACCAAAACCATCTAAATTCACAACTCTTGCTATTAAGGCTCTATCTTCTATTGTCAGCTTTTCAGAAGCTGTTTCTAGCAAAATTTGATACACTTCGCCTGCCGCTTGTGGGTTACCAACTGTAGCCCACAATCTTGCTAATGGGAGTAGAATTTCAACTCTACGTTCACCCCCTTGCCATGCCTTTTCTAAAAATTCGCTGCCTTGTTTTTGCTGTCCTAAATTATAAAGGGCAGCACCTCGTAATCCTGCCAAAGCTGGCGATAGTTCAGAAATTACACCTGGCAACAATTCAATAACTTCTTGAAAACGTTGAATATTTAATAGTATTTCTGCATGACGTTGTTGAATTTCTTCTGTTTTTTCGCTAAGTGATTGGTATATTTCTAAGGCAGATTCAGTATTATCAATTGATGCATATGATTCAGCTAAAGCTAGCAGTACATTGATAGCTTTAGGTTTTTCTTCTTTGAGTTTCTCTAGTTGAGGAATACGTTCTCCTGGTTCGATTACTAATAACTGTGTCAATTGTTCATTGAGTGTAGCTCCTTCTATTGTTGGTAGTGATTCTTGAGAATTTAGGGACAAATTGAGTAGTTTTCTTACTCCATTAGCTTGGCGTAAACGCTCAAGTTCGGGTAAAAATTCTTGTGCTAATGCTTGAGCAGAACGTAATAGCTCTGGTTCTTTTGTTTGTTGGTAATGCTGGAAATAAGCAGTTAGTAACTGCTCCACTAACCTTCCAGAAACAGGTAAAGCTAGAACACTCTTATATTTAGCTTTACAAAGTTCTACTAATTGTTCATACTGTTCTGTCTTGGCATAAAGTGCAATTAACGCTCGCAGAGCATTGCTATCATTAACATCAGCTTGTCGAAGCAGATGTTCTTCAACTTCAGTGATACGTCCAGCAGAAATTTTTTGTTCGAGGATATTTTGATTAATTTCTTGGACTGAACTTGTAGGATTTTGATAGTCGTCCTTCAATCGTTTGAGAGCTTGACGAAATAATTTTTGCCAGGACTTAAAGTCTTTGACATTTGGTTCTTTTTTTAGGACGGTGGCATTATTTAAAGCTCTGATACTGGCTTCAATTTGAAGCATAGCACTAGTGACATTATCTGCTGTAGCGGTGACATAAACAAAATGGGTATAATCTCCATGATTTGAAGGCATCAGGCGAGTGACCTTGAAACCAATCTGTCGAAGTCCTCGATGAATGTCATCCGCAAGAGTTGTTTCATTGCACCGCAAGCGTACTCCTACCTGGTCAGCGCTTCCCAGTTTTGTCACGATTTCATATTGAAACGACATCACAGTGCCAATCCTTGTTCAAAATGCTGTACACATATCTTCCGTAACTCAGCAATACTCCGTTCGTCATGATTGTATGTGAAGAGTTCAAAATTTTGATTAACTCCCCCATCAGTTAGATTTAGTGAACCGTTAATAGCACCATAACGACCAACATATGCCTTAGCATGGAGCTTGGAAAGTACCCGTACCTCAATGCGATCGCTTTGGTTGCTGAGTTGTCTCAATAAAGGATGATATTCTCGATCGCTACCTACTGTGATATAAACCTTACCACCATTAGCAGCAATTTGATGCAGAATGTCAAACAAGTGTAGTGCTTCTTGCTTTGTCTCCACAATCTCCTGAAAAGAGACATAGTAGGGTTTTTCTAAACGAAAATTAGTTACCCAAGGAGAAACAATCCAAAACTCGTAACTGCCCTCTAGTTGTGATGCTAGAATCTCGTTGAGCAGAAAGTTGTAAAGCATTGCTTGACCACTGCGTTGCAATTGAGTTGATTGCTTTGCCACTGGCAGAACCTCACTTAATAGGACGAACTGTTACTTCAATTACAGGTGCTTCGCTTGGTGTTAAGTCGTTAGCGTAGATTGTTTGAATATCGGTAATCATTGGGTAAACCATACCGATGTCCGTGTCGATCCCTGCATCCGTCAAGTAGCTAATTGTGTCACAGAGGTATGCCAGATTATTGCTTCTTACCCGTAAGTAAATTGTTTGACACCCATTTTCCAGGAACGAGCGCATTTTGTCACAGACACTGGTACTGCTTACAGTATCATCTAATTCTAAGGTTTGAGGAGCGCGAACGTGATTGAACCATTCAGCTAGTAGAGGACGGTTAAGAAGGTTACGGCTTAAACCTGGCGCTTCGATGTCGCCACTGCGGTCGTCTAGACAACTAGAGCAATTGCAGCGACAATTTAAAAGCATCCGGCGTTCCACCCCTGCTTCAAATGCTTTACGAGCCTCACCATTTGACCTTCCATACTCGGTTTCATAAAGTTGAAGTAAGTGGGCTAATTCTGGATAGGGGCTTGTTTGTTGCTTTTGTCTGGCTTTATCTACTTGCCGATAAAGCAGCGCCCGTGCTTCAGTAAATGTGGGATCGCGCCCTAATTGCTGAGTGCAGTGGGGAAGGAACTTATGGTTTATTTCCCGAAAAATGCGCCAGTTTACTAGAGGTCTACCATCCACTTCTTGGCTATAGTCTGGAATAAAGACGCGCAGTAAAGCTTTGAGTTGAGCTTGACGCACAGGTAAACCCAATTGTTGCCTGACCTGGGCAAGTAACTCTTCAATTTTCTTTTGGCGATCGCTAGATTTACCTACAGCTATAATTTCATTGACCCTAGTTGCACACCCTTCTAACCAAGACTCAGGTTGCTCTAGTAAATGACGCAGAAACGCTTCCTCTTGAGCAGTAGTACATCGGCTCATTTTGTTAGCCAGGGCTGTCCAAAATTTATCGGGATGCTTACGCAGCAAGTCATGAGTTGCCCGCATCACACCAATACCTCCCATACCAATTTCGTACATCCAGATGCGTTTGGCAGCACGTTCTCCAAAGTCGGCACGTAACTCGGTCCAGGCTGAAACATAATTTAATGCCTCAACACCTGCAACTTCTTGCGCTACTGACTTTAAAGCTTGAGTCACACTATATTGAAAGCTGTCTCGTAAGTATTGCTGATAGCGAGATAGACCGCTATGAATTTCAGCATAGAGATTCAAAAATATTGATAAGTAATCATTGTCGCTGTTTAGTAATTGGTATACAGCTTGTTGATTTTTGCGGGACAACTGGTGTATCCCTTGAATGACTTCTGTTAACCAACGGTCAAACCGGTCGCTACCACGGGTAAACCAATCACGCAACCCTTCAGGTGTTCCTCCCTCTCCACCACACCACCTATCTGCCAAAGTAAGCAGCACATTGACTAAATACTCAGCAGCAAAGTAGTTTTCCTGGTACTCAACTGTGAGAACTGTAATAAAAGCATGATGGATGGCATGATAACACAGATTTTTCCGTATTGAAGTAGATAATTGAAGCTTTGTTAACAGCTCGGGATTGAGGTCAAAACAAATTCCTTCTGTTTCAATTTTGTAGCCTAAAGCACAATTACTGAGTCCATCTGCCGTAAAACCCACAATTCCTCGAATCTCCTCTGTTGAAGAATTATGGAATTTAATTGTGTATTGGCTTCCAAGAATAATACGGCGTACATCCAAAAGATTTAGATTTTCGAGTTCGTCACTGTAAAAAATTATTTTTTGTATTAATTCCTGTCCTAGTGGATCGCAACTAACAGAAGAATTGCCCGGTGTCAATGTATAAGCTGGCGTCGGAGTATCATACCTAATAGGGCGAATTTCAACAGCCCCTATGGGGTTGGCGGAACAAGAGTGTGCTAATGATTGAGTGTCTTGTCTGGTATTTTCAGGTATACGTTCCTCGAACAACTCTCTGGTTTCAGGGTTACACTGCCAAAATGAGAAGTTGTGATCTTGACTAAATTGCTTGGGCTTGATTTCTAGCGGACGATAAAAGTTCAGAGAACTACTTTTTATTGGGATTCCAACTTGTCTTAGTGCGCGGGTTGGGAGATTTGCTGTGTTAGGTCGTCCGTCAATTTGCTCATATTCATAGTATTGACCAATGGCAATTAGGGAAGGCTCCCCATCTGAAATTTCAGGTGGTATCCAAGTTGAACCCTTACCACCGCGAAATGTTACATTACCTGGGATTGTTTCACTCACAGCTAAACTAACACTTTCGGAGTTAGTCTTTTTGTTGGGGTTTTGATAGTCAGGGCGGTAGTCAACTTGCACCTCTGGTAAATTGATGTCAGAAAATAAATTCTCTGGTAAATGCTTGCATAACAATTTTCTCAACTCTGTGGAATTAATGCGCTGTGTGTTGTCTCTCTCAAACTGTAGATTTACCCCTTTCATTAAGCCCTCGAAGAAAATTTGGCTCAAAAATCCTTCAGACTCATCACCAAGTACTTGTTTTATAGCATCATCTGGTATTGCAAAAGTTTGTTTGAGATAATCCTTAAATTCCAGCAAAACTCTAAAATCGGCACTTTGCTCCATTAGATACTCGTATCCCTGCCGAGATAAACTATCAAGTTCAAGCTCAATTCCTGCACAACTTGCCCGATAAGCTAACCAGTCAAAGAAAGCATAAAACCCATGAATTCTTTGGAGATACCGATTTTGTGAATTGAGAGGTAGTTTTTGGAAGGTAGGATCTGTAAGTATATGTTCGTTACGAAACAAAAATAAATCAGTAGATTTATAGGGGCTGAGTACTGTCACTACAATAGGTCGCGTCCCAACTTTCCGCCCTCCTCGACCTTTACGTTGTACAAAACTAGCAACGTTTGCAGGTGCTGTGTACTGTAAAACGCACATCAAAGCTTCGTCATCATAACCAACTTCTAATGCAGTTGTTGTAATTATTAAGTCATCATCAGGCTCGATAGTAATCGAGCGATCGCTCCCTGTTTTCCGTATAATCTTTAAAGATTCTTGACGTGCCTTTCCATCTTGACTAAGTACCCACCAACATTCTCCTGCTTGGAAGTATGGACAACTTAAATCTGGGATGCCACTGTTGTGGCAATTACAGTTGCAAGTAAAATTGGAACCAAAGAAGTTAGGAAAAAGCCGTCGATTAAATGGTGGATATCGATATGCGTATAACGGAATATACTTAATTTGCCGTTGGTCGAGAGGCGTTTTTTGCGATTTATATCTTTCTCTTTCTCTACGTTGTTCTGGTTTAATTTTCTCCGCATCTTCCATCTGGTATAACCAGCGACCGGCGATGTCTAAAGACTGAACAAAACCAAATGTGCGGTATCGTTTCAGGTCTGAATCTGGCAACGGTTGTGGCATGGTGTGCAAAACGCACATTGCTGTCTGGATTAAAGTTGAAATTACGGCAGTATCTTCGTTATCCTCAGCCCGTACAAAAATATAACGTTCAGCACCAATGGTCTGCATTTCATTTTCTTCGGGATTTACCCGTCGAACGCGGGTAACGGGTATGCCAGATAACTCCGAGAGAAATTCAATTGGTTCAGAAATAGTAGCACTCAGCCCTACAAATGCTAAATTCCCTTGTTCCTTGCGGTACTGCTTACCCAATCGAATTCTCGCCATCAATCGTCTTAACAGAAGTGCGACTTGAGTCCCTGCAGTCGAAGTTTGTAAGTGAATTTCGTCCAACATTACAACTGTTGGCGCACAAAACTTGTCATTTCCAAATAAATATTGATATTTTGTTGATAGCAGTCGTCTATGAAGTGATTCTGTTGTAGCGATAAGTAAGTCGGGTGGATGCTCCGCCATAATATCCCTAGAAAATTTTATAAAGGGAAAGCGCTTATCGCAAACCGGGCAAACTAACGTTTTAGGATCTGTGGGACGGACAAGCAATCTTTGTTTATCAGTTTTGCAGGCTCTACCATCTGTACCTACGCAGTAGGCAAAAGGTGATAGATAACCTACATATTCTTTGCTAAAAGTCCAGCCCCGATCCTGAGAAAGTTTTCGTTTTTGTTCATCACTTGTTTTTTGGAAGTCTCGTATTTGGTAAACCGCCGCGCTACTTTCTACCCCAATCGTCAGTTGTGGAAGATTATGCTTTGCCAGCACTTGGTTGAGGTAAAACAATACTTCAATAAAATCAGTAAGTTGATTTTCAGAGAGTGCAACCCGTGGGTAAATGCAAATGGCTTTAACCCCTTCTCTGCCTCGCAAGCAGCGTTCTAGCACCATCTTAGCGAGTATAGGTAAAAAGAAGGCGTAGGTTTTTCCTGCCCCTGTGCTAGCAGTTACTACAACACCTTTTTCAATACCTTCTTGTACTTTTAACTCGATTGCTTCGAGGATTCTTTCTAAAGCTCGTTGTTGAAAGCCACTCATCTTGGGTATCTTCTCCGACAGATGGGTATTAATGACTTCCAATAGTAGATTTGCAGTTTGCTGTTGCTCTGCATTACCGATAAGTAAAGGCATCATGTAGGTTTGCACTGCAATATTCCTTTGAGGAACGCGACGGTTCGCGACACTAAACTTTACATCCGCCACTAAACGCTTGCTATTGCTAATGCGATGGGCTACTTTGAGATTATTATCTCGAACAATTCTTTGACGGAGTTTTGATACCAACCTTACAGTTTCTGCAATTCGACTGCGGAAAATCCAGTCATCAGGAGACTCTGCTTGATTAAACTTGATGATTTGCATCTCATGTGCAAGCTGCGCTAAAGCTGTTCTGAGTTTTTCTGTTTTTTCTTCAGCAGTTAACTTGATGTCTTCAGAGGGTTTAAAATTGTCAATTACCTCAACCCCTGTCATTGTGACATCATATATACCATAGGCAATTTGTTCTGCTTCGCGTTGCTCAATAAAAGTCAGAACTTCATCAGCAAGTCGTTTAATGGTGTCAGAGTCTAAGCTCATCGTTTTGTGAAAATTAAGGTAGATAAACCTAGTAAGTTAAAGGTGGCTAATTTAGCATTGGATTGCTGCACTTTAGCTAGCGTCAACTTTTTTCTTTCCTGCCCATTTTTGTACGGGCTATCCTGCGTTGTTCAAGAAGCTCATTGTGTAACAAATTTTGCTTCTCAGGATCTTGCCAATCCTTAATCAATCGCCTGAGCGCCACATTTACGATGTCTTGTACGCTTGGGGCATCGCTAATTCGATTTGGAGCAAGCAAGTGCTCGAACGAGTGCTTAATTGTGTATAACTCCGCATAAACTTCATCTGGAATCCGTGCTTGGTGAGGCAATGGTTTTACCCCTGCTATATGTCTGACCTCAGCATAAATATATACAAAACCTTTTAGCAACCATGTATGCTTGTATGCAAGCTTGTGAGAAAATGAATTTAGCGCATAGGAAAAGTCATGTTTGAACTGGTTATAAAAGGAGTTCCTGTACAACGTGGACTTCTAAGTAAGCATGTTAGTTATGTTGCTAGCATCACCTTTGGGGATGTTGCTCGACTACTGAATGACGGTCACCTTTACATTCCGAACATTCCTGAATTACCAGATTTTGCTCAACGGAAACTCAACCAGACAAGAGTTAAGGCGATCGCTAGATATATTCTGGAGACTTACCAAGATGGAACTACCTTTTTCCCTTCGATTTGTGTTAACGTTCAACCGTCCCCAACTTACAGAGATGGCAATATATACCTTCCTTACTCTTCCGTTAGCTTGCGCTTAACCGATGGTCAACACAGATGCTATGGCATTCGTCAAGCGTTACAAGATATTCAAGCTCAAGAGTCAGAGTATGCCATTATCCTTTCCCAACTGGAAATTGGGATATTGATATACGCAGGTTTGCCATTGGAGGAGGAACGTCAAGCTTTCCGCGACCAAAATCTTTTAGTGCAAAGACCGAGTGTATCGCTCTCACATATGTTTGATAAGCGATCGCCTAAAGTCTTAATTGCCAAACAATTACTACACCGAGTCCCTCAGTTCCGTGACAATGTGGAGATGGTTGAAAACGGGCTAGGCAAGCATAATCCCAAGTTACTGACTCTTTCAACCTTAGTTACTGCTACCCAGCATATGTTCCCGTCGTTACAGTCTAAAAAGGATTTAGAACCCTTCATTGATTGGGCTACAACCTTCTGGGCGGCAGTAGCAAGCATCTTACCTGATGACCCTTGGCAGATGAAAAGCAAACAGGAACGGGCTACTCAGAGACAAGAGTCACTTGCAGTCAGTGCTGTTGTTTTCCAGGCATTGGGAATGTTAGCTCGCGATTTATTCCTTGAAGGAGTTCCTGCAGAGGATTTGGTTAAGTGGTTGGGTAAACTAAGGGAAATTGACTGGCGTAAGGGAAATGAATTTTGGCGTGAACGAGGAGTCACACAAGTTGGCGCAACAGGAGAGCCAATTATGTCTAATACAAAAACAACTGTAGATGCTTGTTATAGGGTTTTGCGAGAGTTTGTAGGTGTTGTGTCTATGGGTGGTGTTTTTGAGAGTTAGAACTGGTTCTTATCGAAGACAACCTATTCTTACCGATCTATTCCTCACTTAGCTAAATACTGCCGTATTATCCGCAGCATACTCGCACTCCCTTTACTGTTAACTAGCAGAATCGGCGCAAGGTGGGACGGACGATTAGCTTCGATAAAACCTGTAGCTGCGTGTTTAGCACTAGCTGTTACCATCACCACAATGTCAGAATTTTTTACCCACTGGCGCAACCTATCATTACCTCCTTTGTCGTGGCTTAGATAAACTGTAACTCCTTGACAAGCTGCTTCTAAAATGGCTTTTACTCTTAATGCCACTGATTCTGTAAGAGTGTAGATGAGAACAGATTTACCCTTCAGTTTTTGGAAAATATTTGCCTCAAAATCAAGATTTTGCTCTACCAAATTTGCTTCTTCTCCAAGCAAATTTGGCAATGATTCTTCCAATGTTAAATCTTTAATTAAAGAGCGAAAGATTCTCCATTGTGTCTCATCAATACGTCCAGCAAATCGACGTAGAGTGTCAGCCGCAGCGAATAGGAGTTGTTCGCGTTTCTCTTTGGCTGGGCAAGGATACAATACCAACACATCAATAAAGTCAAGTACCCAATCAACTTTTTTCGGAGCAGCAAACCTCTGCCAAAGTTCTAGAGCGTAGTCTATGATTTCAATATATTTGGCTCCATCCATTCCCAAGAATAAGAGGGCAACGGCTAGCTCATTAAACAATATTAAATCTGCATCCCCGCCTTGTGTACCTAGCACCAACAGTTCTAGTAGACAACAATATAACGGTAGAAACTCGCAACGGGGAAATTGCTCGTCTTTCTGGAAAAATGCCAGCAAATAGGGAAGGGCATTATGCAAGACTGATTCAGCGTTAGAGAAAATTCGCTCCTGCAACTGGATGAACTGTTTCACTGTACTCGGTTCACTGAGCCAATCTGCTACATCCCACTCTGTAGAACCTTGGCGAGCCACTTCAAGCGCCCGTTCCCAATGTGGCTCTTTATCAAGCTTTGATAGCCACTGCAGCCAGTTGCTTGGGACTGATTCAGATGCAGGTGTTTCCTTATTTACCTCTGCATCATTCCCCCACAGTTGAACAAGATAATCCCGATTCCAACGGACTGTCTGCAAGGCATTTTGGTCTTCAGGATTCAATTTGTCAAATGCCTGTAGTGCTACTTTCTCCACTGCCAAGGTTTGTAATTCGTAGGCGCACTGGAAAAGGAGGCGAACTTTATCTTTGGATAACCGCACATTACATAATAGTGAAAAGGCTTGGTCGTAGTCACCATTTCTTAATAGCTGTTCCGCTTGTTGTAGAGGATCGCCTTGACTGGGTGGTGTAACATCCGGAAGTAGTGCTGCTAGTCTTTGCAAGTAGTAACGATGGGACTCGTCTATTCCCAGAGTTGCCAGCAACTCGTCACGAAGAGCGGGTTTTGGTGGTTCTCCTCCCACTGCCACTAGCATAAATAATTTCAGTACTTCTGAAATTTTACTACCCGCACGTACTGTAAAAAGATTGCTGTACCGGGGAAAAATGACTTCTCGAAAATAGGCTACTGCACTACTTGGGGCATTATCTTCCTCAAAGCGTTGCAGATGAATGCGGTATACTGCCTTTAACAAAGCTTGGGTAACAGCAAAAGGACAGCGAATTTGCAAGAGGTTGCTCAGTTCTGGAAGCTCAACTAAGTCTCGCCATTGCTCAAGTTCCGCTAAGAGTTGTACCCTGAGAAACAGGAGATTCAGTGCATCCAGGCGATGTCGATCGAATAAGTATTGCAATTCTTTTTCAGCAGAGATGCGATCGCCTGCTTGCAGTGCCATGTAAAAATCCCTTAATACCCGACCTGTTGGACGGGGAAATTCTGCACTTCGCTTCACCTGGCGTTCATCCACTCGGCGCATTCGTTCTAGTGCTGCCCAAACCTCCTGTGGTTTGCCGTAGAATTTAACAGCCGTGCCTCCAGTAAACTCGTAAACAGCTGCTTCTATAGGGTCTTGCAAATTTAGTTTTGCCCTTTGTCCCCGAAATGTGGAATATGTCGGACCAATGAATGCCATCAATTCTTCACACAACTGGCGTAATTGCCCGTTCCGACCGAGCTATTGCATACCAATCTACCGCTTCTTTGTTACCTTTGTGACGCCAGCATGGAAGAATCGTTAGCTGGGGTTCTACTTGCGTCAAACGTTCCACCCAAGGACGAATTTTGGCTTGTTTACCCTCAGATCCCTCAATTGCGCTAAGGTTAAATTCATTGCCTGCACCAAAAAACCGCGTTAGAAAATAGCGGGCATCACTATTGCTAAGATTTGTCATTGCCGGGGTTATCTCCCCATCTCTCCATCCACTTCATAAGAATGTGTTATGTAATCAATTATGCTCCTCCCCAACGGTGAGTGAAGAACACTTGTTGTTCTGCAATAACCTCCGGGGATGTCTCATAAGTGATTGCTTCTTCATTAACAGTAATACCGTTATAGGTGAAATTCATGGAACCTGCTAGATAATACCCGTCCCCCAAAATACCTTTAGCATGGAGTTCTTCTGTGATGTGAATATGGCAGTTCATACCCTCAGTCTTGGTTTGAAGCGTTTCAATAAAACTACGGTTGTGGATATCGGGTCTAGTAGCAATACGTACAGTAGTTTCCTGCTCAGCTAAGTTTGCCAGCACTTCGGAAAGGCGTACACGAGAACGACTCCAAGCAGGCTCCAAGCACAAGAACGTGTTGGCGGTGTTATCGATAATCGGTATATCGGAAATCCAAGGAGAGACAAGCCAGAGACAGTAGCTGGGGTTCATAAGTTCGGCAACGAAGATTGCCTGAAGCAAGTCGGGGACTTGACGAGAGGTTAGGCGGGAGTGAATATGACGGGAAGGCATTTGAGACTGGTTCGAGATGTCATAATTTAATTATCAGATAGTTAAAAATCTACAGTAAGTTCTAATTATATCGTGTATATAAATTTGGAGAAGGAGCAAGCAAAAATGGATAGTGAAGTGCAGGACAGCGATGTCATCATGACGGATGAAGACACTGCTGAAGAAGATAGAGGTGATAATGGAGGTTTGTATCCTTATGATCCAACTAAGGCAGATATTGACATTAGAGAAGATCCTCAAACAGTTTTTGAGTTAATGAGAAAATACGATAATGGAAAACTTATTATAGATCCAGATTTTCAACGTAATTTAGTTTGGCAACTGGAACAGAAAAGTAAATTTATTGAATCTGTTATTCTTAACTTTCCCTTACCTCCTTGGTATGTGAATCAAACCGTGGAAGGTAAATATCTTATTGTAGACGGATTACAGCGCACATCCACACTACACGAATTTGTTAATGATGAGTTTAAACTAACTGGTTTAGAGGCTCTTACTAAGTTAAATGGTTATAATTTCTCGGAATTGAAACGATTACCAGGAGATTATCAAACCAAAGTAGAAGATAAAAAACTGAACATTTACATTATCAAACCTTCTGTACCGATAAAAATTGTTTATGATATTTTCAATAGAATTAATACTGGAGGAACAAAACTTGAGCGTCAAGAAGTCAGAAATTGTATCTTTTCAGGAAAATCTACAAAGCTTTTAAAGGAATTATCAGAAAAAGATTTTTTTAAAAATGCTATTGATAAGGGAATTTCACCAAAAAGGATGAAAGACAGAGAAGTTATTTTGCGATATTTAGCCTTCAAAATTTTTAATTATGAAAATGATTACCAAGGCGATCTGAGTGATTTTGTAGAAAACGCTATGAAAAAAATTAATAAGATGCCCAATGAAAAAATAGAGCAACTTAAGAAAGATTTTGAGCGTGTAATGATTTGGACATATGATTTTTTCGGTAAGAAAAATTTTCGCTTACCCTCTGGCGAGAGTAGAGGAAGAATCAATATTGCTATATTCGAGTCTGTATCTTACTTTTTTTCCTTGAATAGTGATGAATTTTTGACAGCGCATAAAGAAACCATACAACAAAACTTTATAAAATTGCTAGAGAATCAAGAATATCTTGATTCAGTGAAGTATGCTACTAGTAGTAAGGCTAAGGTGATTAGCAGATTCAAAATAGCACAAGAAATTTTGGGTAGTGTATAAAATGCTAAGACAGATAAATTTAAAGAACTTTAAGTGTTTTCAGGAAGAAGTAAGTTTTCCTTTGAAAAAGCTAAATTTATTAACAGGTATAAATGGGAGAGGTAAATCAACTCTTTTACAATCCCTTCTTTTGATGCGTCAATCTATTGAGCATAATGAGGTGACCGATCAAATCATATTGAATGGTAGTTGTGTAAAATTAGGTAATTTTACAGATGCGAGAAATAGTAATAATTCAAGAGAAGAATATATACTAATCAAGTATCATTATCATCAAGATTTCGGAAAAGAAAAAAAATATGAAGGATTTCTTGAATACCTTTTAAAAGAGAATAACAATGATGATATGGTGGCAGAGATTAATAGTGTTAGATTTTTCAATAAAAATGATGTTGATATATCTGAGAAAGTAGACAAAATCTATAAAAAAACATCTTTAATTAGAGTGTTTGAAGTATATAATTATAATAATGATAGTCAACCGCTAAAGTGCAGTTACCATTCCGAGTTATCTAAATTAATACCTAAAGATAATATTCCAGTTAGCCTTGGTCATGAGTCTTTTAATTTATTAGATGAGATAAGCAAATTATTAAATTTTAGTCATATTCACTATATATCAGCAGATAGGATAGGACCGCAAGAATTTTATTTTAAGTCTACTCTCACAAACTTTCCTAATGTTGGTGCTAAAGGCGAATTCACTATTAATGTACTTTATAAAAAAGGAGATGATTTAGTTAATGAGAAACTTTGTTTAGGAGAAAATGCAAAAACATTATCTACTCAAACAGAAGAATGGTTGAATCAAATTTTTGATGGAGCCAAAGTTGAAATACCAAAAGCCATAAGCAATGTTCTAGAACCTTTATTTAATACGAGTGCTTCCAAAGACCGTTATAAGCCAGCTAATGTTGGTTTTGGATATCACTGTGTTTTACCTATTGTTGTGTCAGGATTGATTGCTAAACCAAGTGAGATATTAATTGTGGAAAATCCTGAAGCACATTTGCATCCAAGAGCGCAATCCCGATTAGCCCGGTTTTTAGCCAAAGTCAGTAGTTGTGGTGTACAAGTTTTTATTGAGTCCCACAGCGATCATATTTTGAATGGTTTACGAATAGCTGTACTCGATCAAATTATTGACTATGAAGATTTGAATATATTATATTTTCAACAAAATCCGGAGCAGCCAGTTGTGCAGATTCCCGTTCAACCTAAGGGAGAAATTGAAGAATGGCCAGATGGATTTTTTGACCAAATGGATAAAGATTTTTCTCGACTTTTTGGAATATAGAATAATGGAAATATTTATCAATGAAGTTTCTCTGGAGGGTCAGTATATTACAGAGGCCGAATTTCGGGATGCTATAAAAAATTTTATCTCTATTTTTGAGTTAATTAATCAAAAAATCAAAGATAAAAAACTTTATAAAGATGATAGTAATATATATGCAAACTATGAAGCAATAAAAGGCTCTAATTTTAATGCTAGTCTTAATCAAATCAAAGATAAATCTTTGAGAGTTGCTTTTATCAATATTGTCTTCAATAAATTGAATCCTAAAGAATGGCGTCAAGAACAGATACATTCTTCAGAAGATTTGTTTGATTGCTTAACTATTGATAATGACTATAAAAATGTCAGTAATACTTCATTAGCTGAAATAGCCGAAAGAAAATTGCAAAACCACAAACAGGAATATTTGATAATTAATTTTATTAATTCTAGTTTTAGAATACCTCACCCTGATATTAGCAATAGTTGCTTAATTACCATTATTAAAAATAACGATGAAATCTATCAAATATGTTTAGATGGTGTTGAGAGTAAATTAGCACTGGAGTTCTGGTTAAAACATAAACTACATTTAAGCCAATTAGAATATTCTCTAAATACTACTGAATCACCCAGAGATGAACAAACGGTTTTACTAAATGTTAAGAGATTTAAAAAAACATCATTTAGGTATGATGGAAGATTTATTTACTGTGAATTGACTACAGGAAGGTATTGGTATATAGACAATTTACATTATGGCAAAGCAGCTCATTTGGAAGTTTTTGATAAAACAGGCAAACAACATCTTGGAGAGGCTGATTTAGAAGGCAATATTGATTATTCCAAAAGCGATCCGAATAAAACTATAGACATATCTTAAGTACTTGATAGAAACTGACTGTACTCTAAAGCAATGACTTGATTAGGTGCTAGCACGCCGCCCACAGTCACGACTTCCAATGTCTCCACCACTTCTGGGTACTGGGTGCGTATCATCGCGACAGCATCCTCCGATATCCACTGTTTACGCAGCAGTGCCCGATAAACAACTGCATCTTCTGGCAATGGCTCAAACTGGGTCATGCTTGATTCAGCCACTCCAACCACTGCGCCAATATAGATGCTGTTATATCCCGTTTGACGGCATAATTATCTTCCATTTCATGGTACAGATAAGCTTGTTGTTCGGCTGTAGCTGGGCAAACTAACCGGACTTCACGTTCGGGCGACTGTTTGCTCCATGCTAGTCGAATACCGCCTTGCTCATCCGTCGAAGCCGATGCTTTGGGAAAGCGATCGCCCATTGCTTCATAGGCATCTACGACCAATCGCATCGCCAACTTAAAGGCGGCTTGACTCGGTTGTAAAATCCCATACTCATCCGTCTCATCCTCTTCTAAAAGAGCAACGAGCCGCTTCAATGTCACCGTAATATCGCTGCTAGAGGGTTTTGCTGACTGAGCAACGGTCATAAAACTCAAGTAAACTCAGGAGATCGATACTAGCCTAACATGAGCAATGCTTAAACAAGCGCTCCATCTCCACCAGTCCCACAAAGTTTAATCAAGCCAAACCCTTATCTAGGATTAACCATCTTAATAGAAAAGCAAAAATCTTATTGGCAAGTCATGAAAGTTGTTAAGTAAGAAAACTTTGTTTGCGCTCTTGCTTAACCATTGAAATGTTGCCTATCCGTTACTGCACCACTTCCCGTACCCGCAACCGCACTGCAAACCCCTGTGGTTGTCGCTGTATACCTTCTACTAATGGGTAAACCTGTAAAAACCCAAGTTCCATAGGTTCCGCGACCAAACTCAATATTGCTGACTTCAACTCTCTTCTTGCATGCGATCGCACCACAAGCAAAACTGATACACCCTGCTTAAAGGCATCTTCTACCTGTTCGCGCCAGTCGGGATCGTGTAGAGAAACTGTGCGTTCATCCATTTGTATCACAGCTAGCAAAAGTTCTCTATCGGCATCGGGAAGTACAGCAAAGGGATTGTAAGCAGATAAGGCACGCGATCGCACGCTATTACCCCTTGCCCACAACAGCCCATAAATGACTTGGAATCGCCAGTAGGGGTTAGCTTCTACCAAACCAAGATGCCACAATGCGTTATCTAATTGGTCATCATCACTAACAACATAGGCAAACACTCGCGCATCAATCTCAATGCCTAACCTTTCTTCTTCCTGATGCCACAACCGAATCAAATCTAGCAGCAATTTGTCAGTTTCCTGGTTACTCCCCGGACGCAAAACCCTGGCATTAATTGCAGTCATCACCGGATGCGTTATCAATACTCCTTGGGCAGATAGAACTTTGCGGAAATAGACACTTGCCTGTTTTAGCTCACTATATCCCTCTGCCGATCGCACGCTTGCCATTGCCTCAACAACTTCAGCACTGGTTTCAGTCAACTCTAGTAACTGGGTGAGTTCAGTGTCCACAATCTCAAAATCTGACGGTTCCAAAGCAGTTTGCACCAAACGGAAGAAATTAGCTGGATCGGCTGCATAGCGCCGCACAATCTCCTCAATGACTCCGCCACCACCGATAGTAGATTCAGTAATCCAGATTTCTTCCACCCCCTCTGGTACAGTGGGTGCATCTGCAGGACGGGGATCGGCATCAATATCCAGAAGCAAATCTTGCATATCAAATTGAGGACACAATTGCCCACAGGCATCCAGCAGCGCCCCTCCTAGTGTTGCCTTGAAGCGGGAAGCACAAAAGTTCTGCCACTCCTCATCTGGTTCTGACCACAGCACTGGAGCGATGTCATTTAAAATACTTTGTATGTCATCAGTGTTGCAAAGTGCTAACAGGGTGTCATGAACCCGTTGTCGCCTTGGTGTCGGGTCTAATTCTGACTCTTCCACATTCAATGTCTGAAAGATATTACCCAGAACCCTTGCCATTTCCTGACCAATATTGTCACGGGAAAGCGCTGCAAAAGCTTCAGGTAGAGAAACTTGCTGTACTAAAGCACGAGTAGTCAGCATTGATACATATATCTGATAAAGCCAATCCCGTTGAAAGATATTGGTTAATACACATAATCTGGTATCGGTCAAAACTCGATACCGGAAGTACGCCGTGCGAACTCCCCTCTCTGCCGATGGTGAGAGATGAGGCGTAAGGTGACGAAAGCGAAACACCAGACCATCAACCACTTGGGCAAACCCGACACCAACGGGGCTTCTATCCTGTTGCTGGGTAAAGTGAATTGTGGTATCTAATTCCTGACCATCTTGGAAGCGGATGTTGGCGTGGGATGCGATGGCGAACCTTCGCACCTCAATTGGGGATTGTTGAGTATGGGTGAAACAACAAACTTCTGTAATAATTTGACTCCAGGCAGAACCATGAGGTAAATCCAGTTTGATGCCTGCATCTGGTGGTATAATTTGGTTACGCCATTCTAACTGAGCATTGGATGTAATAGCAATATCACCCGGAACTTGCGTCGCATGAATTGCCCAAGGACGAATACAGCGAATATCAACAACTTGTCCGTCCCGCCAAAGCTGAAAATTCCCTAACTCTTCAAACTCCATACAGTAGTCTTCCACTGGTAAATCTTGTTCTGCCTGCTGCAAGTTGAGTGGGCTAACCCAGTGTGTAGCATGAATGTGTTGCACTCCAAATCTGCGTGTTGCCCTTCCTGGAGCAAAGGTTTTTAGGGCTTGCACAATTGGCATTGAGTTAACATCTTCCTCGCTATTACGTGTTTGTGCTGGTGTAGTGATTGTTACCTCAGGTAAAAGCAAGTCGCTGAATAAGTTTGCAGGGACAAAATCTGGTAGGGGTGTGAAGGAAAGCTGATAGTCATCGTCTAATTCCTCTGGAGGGATGGGAATTCGCTTCCATCCAGACTCCAAGCGACGTAATAAGGTGGGAAGTACTGCCATCATCAACGACCTAGGGGGTTCCCACATAATTGCCTCAACTTCATCTTGAGTCAAGTGCAGCGCGGATTGTAAGTATGCTTTTAGGTTCGATTGCCCTTTTTCCGTTTCTAAAATATTCTCAATCAGTTTCATTTCTTGTTGCTGACGAGTGCGTGCATAGAAAGACGGACTCGCAAAATCATTCCATACACTCCCTTTTGGTACAATAGTGCTTAATTGTTGGGCTATCCAGTCCATGAACGCAAAAACTGCTTGGATGCGGATAACGTAGCGGTTGGCAATGGGTAGGGAACGCTTTTCCAGAACTGGGCTAAACAACATATCATAGCCTTGGTAAGCTATGCGATCGCGCCCGTAATCAGAAAGGACTACCACAGTCCAAGGTCGCATAGTTCGGCGTCGTCCTGCGCGTCCCTTCCTTTGAAGAAAGGATGCCATGTCTCGTGGGGCTTTGTGCTGAATAACACCTCCAACATTTGGGTCATTAAATCCTACTTCCAAAGATGCAGTAGCAACAATTATGTCTGAATTTTGGTCAACTCCTGTATCCTGAGAGCTGGTACGCCCAATTTGCAAAGGGATTTGCAGCTCGTGACCAATTTCTTCGCACATACGCCAAGATTGACCGACTGTAAAGCGTTCCCGGCTATTTGCCAAACCATGCCTTCGTAATGCTGCTAATGGTTCCCGTTGTGGCAAAGGACGCCCCCAACTATCGCGACCTTCTGCATCTAAAAGGTTATGGAATAAGCGGTTGGTTACATCCAAATCATCAGTGAAGGTGAAAACACGAGAACCATACATACCAATACTGGGAGGGTTATTAGATGGATCTAGCACCCGCCGCAAAAGCATTGCGCTTTGTATACTTGTAGACAACAAACTTGTTCCCGATACTGGGTCGCCCCGGAGAACCAACTGATACTCCATCCCCTCTGCCAACAGGTTTTCTCCTGGCGAAATTTCTTCCACCACAGCAAAGGAAAGACCGATGAGTTCGGCAAAAAATTCCGGTGCATTTTCCAAAGTTGCTGAAAGACCTGTAAAATCAACTTTTGTACCTATTACCTTCTGCCAACGTCGCAATAGGTAAGCAACTTGCGCCCCATGTATTCCTGCATAAGTATGAACCTCATCCAACAACACCATTTGTGGCGGTTTAGCAGCCCTAATGCCAAAAACATGACCGTATTGCGAGTCTCCCATTGACCGATTTAACATTTCTGTGGTGGTAAAAACCAAGTCAGGGAGAGTTTTCGCCATGCGATCGCGTGTCAGAATGACCTCATCATCCTGAACGATTGCACCACAGGATTGGTTTAGACAAACAAGTTTTTCTTTACCCGCCTGCAAATCCTCCCGTTGCCAGGAAAGTAAACCCTCGCACCTAGGGCACCGCAAGTAAGGACAAGTAAACCCTCCAAATTCAGATTGCCATTTTTTCTCCACATCTTTCAAGTTTCTGGGAGTTAGTCCAAAAAATGCACCAATGAGAATTTTGCGGTTTCTTTCCCCCATGAGAACATTATCAAGACGACGTGCTTCAGTATAGGTTTCAGAAAACTGATCTTTTAGTAGTTCGTTGCGGGGATAAATAGCGAGTCCCTTGCTCCAATATTCGTTTTTTTTAAGTAACCCCACAATATGGGTTAATGCTGGTAAATAAAATGCTAAGGTTTTCCCTGTACCAGTTCCCGCACAAACAATTATCCCACGGCTTTTGGTACTATTTAGATTTTGCAGCATTCGACTTGTAGCGCGTAACTGAAAATCTGCTAAGTGCAATTCACCTCGGTTAGAGGAACAAAGTATTGCTGACACCGCCTTTAGCACAACAGGATTTAGCAGTTTTTCTGTTTCCAGCCTTTCCAGCACTTTTGCAGGAGAAAGGTGGCGTTTTGGATAAACTCTAGGACGCATTTGAAAACGATAATCAGCAACGAGAGTTGGGGCAGTTTGCCAATGATTGTTAGGAAAAAGTTGACGAAGGCGAGCAAACAATCTCACCGCTTCTGTCATTCGAGTGCGGTAAATAAGGTTACCTCTAAGGTTAAATTCAAACAGCAAACGCCGTTCGAGAGTTTGCTCTAAGAAATCCCAAACATCCTCATCTACTTCATATTTGTTCAAAAATTCTTCAGCAATGACTTCAATTTCCGCTTTGGAAAATCCACCGTCAACTATTCCCCATACAAGCAGTTGGACTTCCTGACGCTCTAAAGAATCCAAAAATTCTCTAATGACTATATCCCTCTTAGTGCTCACCTTATTCACCCTTTATAAACATTTTAAGTAAAACGAATTTTTAAAGCATCAGAAATACCGTGTTGGTTAATCCAATTCATAACCTCTGGAGTCAGAAGATTAAGCGATGCGCCTTGATTGGCGGCTGCTTTAAGTAATTCCAAAACAGATTGTGGTATGTCATCAGAACTGAGGCTGTTCCAGTATAATTTGAGTTCTTCAATTTTCTGTTCATATATCTCAAATTCAGCATTATTTTTGGGAAAAACAACTTTATTTAATTCTCCTTCAAGAATCCGGAATTGTTGAACTGTTTTCCTAAATGTATCAATTCTAGATAACAGATTAAGCGTTTCATGACTGGGTTTGGGGATATTTTGTTGAATTAAGTATCTTTTCCAAGCATCGCCTAGTTGCTGTTCTAAGGTAGTTTTTAAGCTTTCTCTTCTCAATTTCAAATTATTGCCATTAAAATTTTGGTTAATCCACTCAGGATTTTCTTTAAATTTTGCTTCTGCTTCAACAACAATTTTTATGAGAGCATCTGCTGTTTGTTTGACATCAAAATCTGTAATACCTCTTTGACGAAAAGCTTTTAATGCTTCAACAAGAGGTTTTATAGCTGTAACAGCATCTGCAATTTGCTTCTGTCTTGACTTAAATTCTTTAAGATTAGTTGCAGAGGTTTGCAGATTTTTTCTCTTTTGACATAAATTGACAAGCTGCTGTGTTTTGTCTACAAGCATTACAACTCTCCTTTGATTTCATGAATGAGACTCCGCAAGTCAGCCAGTCCGTCTGAAATTGCATTGTGAGTAGATTCTACTGTTAGACCACCTGATTGTTCTAAATCAGCAATACACTTTTGTGCCTCAAAAAGCGAAGCATCAAGAAAATGATTAGTATCTTTGAGGAATGCTGAACCATCTGTCATGACTTTTTGATGATTCTCGCTAAGATAGCGTAGCAGCTTTCTTGAAGGGGTTTCTGAATCGCTATTTTCTGTTTTGAGGCGTTGCATTGATTTCATATAACTAGAAATTGCAAGATTATTAAACTGTTTTAATAACTCTGCCATTTCAGTGAATTCTTTCCCACGAAATCCACCTACATCTTGTGCTTTATCCATTGCCTGTTTTACAGCTTCAATAACATCCTTTTTCTTAGGGTTTTCTCCTAATTCCGAGATGAGAACCTGGTAGGAATTTAGTTGACGTTCGCATTCTTCCTCTATGGCTTTTTCTAATAGCTCATTGACTTGTTGACGCGCCTTATCAATGTCTGAAAACTCACCGCTAATATCTTTTGGGATTTCACACTGGGGTTGCCAGAAGTGACTAATTTGTTTTAGGGGTTCTAGAATTTGAACTGCATCAATAATTTGAAATTGATTAGAACTCCCTTTGGTACAAGCGATGCGACTTTTAACAATTTCTAACAGTGGTACGCGATATTTTTTGAGAGATTCAAACAGTTTTTTCCAACTAGATGCACGATTAGCATCGTTATTATTATCTATCTCCAAAAACAAAGAATTAATCAAATTCTCTAGAGAATCAGTTGGGTGTCCCGCCATTGTGGCTGTTATCGCTAGCAATTCCACGGCGGCTGGTACTGGGTTCCACGCTTCCCCAGACTCGCGAGGATAGCGGCGAATTCCATCTAAAACGTACTGACTCCATTTTTCGAGATATTTACTGTATAGGCGGAAATAGCGATCGCCATCGGGGAATTTCCAGTTTTTGTAGTACTTGTATTGTATGATACCTTGAAAGGCGATCGCGGTTTCTCTGAACTCATCAGAATTATCGGGGTTTAGAGGAAGCTTTAATTTTACCCCAGCTATAGTTTCTCGTGTAACCTTGGGACTGTGAAAGACAATATTTTTTTGCTTAAAATATTTGCTACCACTACTAGCAAATTCTTTCTCTAGTAATATTTCACTGTCCCATTCAATTCTTTGAACAATCGCAGGAAATATAAAGTCACGCAAATTTTGAGCTATATCTTGAGATAAATCTCCTTGGTTATTCCAATTGTCAAGTTTTTTCAGCTTTTCTATCAATGGATTTGATATTTCAATTTCCTGACTATCACTAATAGATTTAGAAGAAATTTGATATTTACTTGATTTTTCTTTTGAAGATTCATCGCGTCTTTTAAGCTGATAAATATTTGTTTGTGTTCCTTTTGTATTGTAAGTTTTCACATTCAAACTAGGTAAATTAAAAGCTGTGTGGACTTCAGCAGGTAAATCACAAAGGACATTGCTATCAGTCCACAACTCTATAAGTGTTGTGCGTCGGTCATAATTTTTGGAATCTTTAGCTTTAATATCTCCTTGAAGCATAGCACCCAGACGAATTCTGCCAAAATGTTCGCGTAAATTGACTCCCGGAAAACATCCTTGTTTTATGTCATCACATCCATTTTCCAGTGTGTATTTCAAAACATCTTTAATTAGAATTCGGGGATTAAAATTTTCTGGATTGACTCGACCAAGCATCTGTTTTATAGCTATGTCTGTGAATGGATATAAACCCATACCATTAACTTCCCCAAACCCTGTGTGACAAGCTTGGCGGTGTACGCATTCAGTACATGCACTTACCAGCAGTTCGCTTTGAGAATTTTCTTCTTCATCATGAGAATTTGCCCAATTTAAAATGACCTCTTCTTCTAAGCGAACCGCATTGAGATATCTAGCAACAAAGTGTTGAATATCATCTTGACTAATTAAAGATTGGTCTACTTTTCCAATATCAAGAGTTACACTAAAGGTAACGCGCTGTTGGACTGTATCAATTAAACTTTGAAAATAACCCGTAGTACAAGCTAAGGCGGTACGGATAGAACACAAGGGTTTACGTCCCGGTTGTTCTGGTCTTGCTAAAACTGCTTCTAATACTTCGCGGTCGATACCTTGCAACTTGGCAAAATCTTCGATCAGCAAAACTAACTCTATGTCTTGTTCTGCCAAAGTCTCGCGCACATCAGTCATTAATTTTTGCAAGTCTTCTTGACCCAAATTTAAAACTTGGATAATAGCTTCGTCTAAATGATCGTTCAACCAATCTACAGTTGCCTTTTTGATATTTTCGTTACTTATAAGAAACCTGTAAAACTCTTTTGCTTGTTGTCCAGCTTTTTTTAAGTCTAAAAGGTTGAGAGGCAAATCATCAATTGAAAACTGCCGCCTTTCTTCAACAATTTCGACTGTATCTCGTTGTCCCAAAATATGGATCGTCAAGCGATGAATAATGCCATTATCTTTCAGCCAATGTTCGCGGAAAAATGGATCGTATAGCAGCGAATCAAGTTCCTCAACTAAATGATTTTGTTCTTCGGTAAGTTGGGTTGTATCTCTATTTCCATTTTTACCTACAGCTACTGCCAGTTGATTGAGTAGCTGCTCTCGTGCTTGTCTATCGGTTAAGGTGTTAGTTGCTTGACTGAGACGTTGACGATACTTATCAAACTTTTCTCCCTCCATTCCCTCCAGGATTAAACCAATAATATCTTTCAGATTAGTACCAATCTTAGGAATTAATAAAACCTTCCGTTTGTCTGTAGATTTGATGTTAGCTGCTAACCAACGAATCAAGTGAGATTTACCTGTACCTGAAGTGCCTAAAACTGGTACAAAAGCAAAATCTTTTTCCGCCAGAAAATCTTTAAGAAATTGTTGCTCATCATATTTAATCTGTGAAGATGAACCAATCAACTCCTGGCGATACATAGTGATAGGATGGTGAGTGGCTAAAAACAGGTGGTTTGGAGGTTGGGTAGCTTCTACGTTCATGACGTGATGCACCATATCCAAATTCCAGCACACAAAATTTTGAAAACTCATACTGCTTTTCCTTCCCAGATAATATGAGACATTCGACCATCATCATCTACTTGATTATTCGCCTTAGGCAAAATCATTAAGTCAGCATCTGACTCGCGTTTAAGCTGAATATAACCTTCATCCTGTAAACGAAACAAAGCAAAAGCTGTGCTAGTCGATAAATAATTAGGTTGACGGTAACCAATATGTTCCTCAATTGTTTCTCGAAACTGACCTGTTTCAAAAAGAGGGCATTTTTTAGCTAACCTATCAATAAATACTTGGAGGAGAATTTTTGTACCGACTTGCTCTTCAAACAAATCTTTAAGGTTCCGCTTAATATATAAACTAGGATCGGGAACAGTGACTCTTCCATCTAACGCATGACCCCAAGCTAAACCCATATAGCACATCCAATCATCCATTTGGCCAAAAAGAGCGTTATTCGACATTTTTAGTAACTCACCAACCCCTTGCTGAGTTACCTCCCGTTCTACGACTTTCCAAGTTCCATGAAATTCATATATGTCTTGTACTAAAAACCAAGCACAAACATTGCCAAAATCTCGATCATCTGTACTACCAGAAGCAAAAAAGAGGTTAGCCAGAGTATTAGGTAACAAACGATCGCCTATTTTTGGATCGCGAGCATCTTCTGGTAAATTCGGATTAATAAAAGTTTCTTCATTTTCTTCTAATAAAAGTTTTATCTTGCACATCTCGTTGAGGCTTCTGCTTAGCATTGGACGAGGGAAAGGAGCATTTTTAACCAATTCATTAGGCGACAAAATTTTTTCAATTACCTCTCTTTTCTCCCGTTGTCCTTCTACTTGTAACAAATATCTGTAAATACCTCTAATTCTGCTAGGTGTTGCCAAAGGTTCTTTAAGTACACTCATATACCAATCTCTGTACAGAATCTATCAAATTTAAATTGCCTTCCTGGAAAAATATTAATTAATTTTCGGTCAGTTCTAGTAGGATCGGGTGTATCCATAGGTAGTAAAATAATTCGGGGAGCTTGCCATTGGTGATTTATTGATAAACAGTTGTGAGAGAAGAAATTACCTAAAGCATAAAAGATTAAAGTAGGGACGTGGGGCATCGTAATCGGTTGATATTTTTCAAATAAAAAAATAAAATTATTAGAATTTTGAACCCTATCTTGAATTAAATTTTCTTGATAATTATGAGGAATTATAATATTTATAATTCCTTGTCCAATAAACCATTTAATGACTGCGTTCATTCGTCTTTTCCTACTTCTATCTTCTAAAGACTCATAAAAAATCAGCATCAATTTCTCATTGGCAAGTAACCTTTGCAATTCTTCACCAACAAAAAATTTAGGATTATGCCACACAGGAAGCGGTTGTGGCATAATTCCTGAAAAAGGTGTTCTCCTTTGTTTTCTACAAACTGGACATCCACCACAAGCACGAACAACTGTCACTCCGTTTCTTTTTTTTATTGTTTGACGTGGAGGAATTGTATAAGCTTCAGCAAATATTTCTGAAA
The DNA here is from genome assembly GCF_045865695.1 of Scytonema hankhaensis NUACC26. Classification (NCBI taxonomy): domain Bacteria; kingdom Bacillati; phylum Cyanobacteriota; class Cyanophyceae; order Nostocales; family Scytonemataceae; genus Scytonema; species Scytonema hankhaensis. The sequence continues at coordinate 132,000 of NZ_BAACAP010000248.1, read as the reverse complement.
TACAAACTTTTGCTTTTAAAGCTTTTTTCATTAATTGTAAATTTTTATAACTCCAGTTTTGACGTTGCAGACGAATTGGCTCTATATCAGTTTCCCAAGTAGATTTGTCCAAATGACATTCATTTTTTATACGAATGACACGAGAACTTCTGTAAGTATCCCACGCTAGTTTATATAAATCTTCTGATTCAAAGGCTTTCCTCTGCGGAGGTTCTGCTGATTCTATCTCAATTAAACCAGCACGATTCATCAAGGTTAGTGTACGGATATTCCAAGCTGTACTTTGCTTATTTTTCATATCAATATCTTCCTCTCTGGACGAAGGAGGCGTATTGATAGGCAAGCGAAATTGTCCATTCCCAAAACTTTCTTTTCTATTAAACATACTTTGCCAACGTTCTAAACCTCTTTCGATATTAATGGGAGAATTTTCATTTAAAGATTTGGCAATCTCTAAATCTAAATCTGTATATAGCGTCAGTGATATTGATGCTTTACCGTCTCTCCCGCCTCTCCCTACTTCTTGATAGAAACGATCTATAGTTTCAGGAACACAAACATGAATAACTGCTCGTATATCTGCTTGATCCACACCTAATCCAAACGCAGATGTCGCAACAACTATATCTAATTTTTTTTCTCTCAAATTTTTAATTAATTGTAACCTTTCCTGAGAACTAGATTGACCAGTCATGACTCCACATCTTTTAAAGCCAGAACGGTTTAATTCTCTCTTCCAAGATTCAACATCTTCGCGTTTGGTCGCATAAATAATTAGCGGACGAGGAAGGTGATAAACTGCCTCCAATAGACGTTGCTTTCTGACTTCTTCTGTCTCACAATTCGAAAACCAGTAGGAAGGTTCTGAACGCAACTCTACAGCAGATATCAATTGAAATTCCCCAGGTTTCCCAAATAAGGTTTCTAAGGTATCTAAACATGATTCTGTTAAAGTGGCAGTTAGTAGTAAGGTTGTAAAAGAGGTAAGACGCAATAAATCCCTTCGTAAACCTGGAATTTCTTGGAAAGCAGGACGAAAATCATCACCCCATTGCTCTACCATGTGCGCTTCATCAATGATGAAATAACGCAGCATTCCTAACTTTGCAGCTTCATACAGGGCGGGTGCAAGGGAGTCCATTAAACTTTCAGGAGAGGTAAATATGATGCGTTGGGTTCCCGCACGAATGCGATTGCGTATTCCTTCCCGTCGCTCTTGTTCCTCCTGTGACTTATCTCCATAATAAGCGGTATCATGATTTACAAAAGGTTTAAGAGCCCGTTCTTGGTCAATTGCTAATGCAGTAGTCGGAACAACAACGACACTCACACCACTGGTTCTGGAATTCAACAAGGCAGGTAGTTGAGCGCAAAGGCTTTTTCCTGAACTAGTAGGTAAATTAATCACTAAACTTGAATTTTCAGGAGCAGTTAAAACTGCACGAATTGCTTCCCGTTGCCCAACACTGCGATAGCTTTTCCTTTGCACCAAAGACAAAAACGGATCTGGTGCTACTTCCTCGTAACTACGCCGATTTTCTTCTTTAAATACAGGCGTGTCTGGGGGATATTGCTCAGAAAGCTCTAACCATTCCGGTTGCCAAGGATGGGCATTAATGAGATAGTACTCATCATCATCATTGTCATTTAGTACCTTTATACTAAATTGTTCCCAAATACTGCGATTGGGAAAAGGAGGTTTTCGTGGAACTTTCAGCAGAGTTTGAGAACTTACACCCTGTTTTACATCTTCACGTCGCAGTATATGACGCACTAAACTAACAATGTCTCCAGACCCTGATGAGTTACCAAGTGCATCTAGTAAACGCTGATAACAAGCTTCTGAAAAATCGCTTGTATCTTCAGGGATATTACCTGTTTGTAAAATTTCGTTAAGTTCTTGAAAAGAGTCAGTCATCAATTATCTCCTTCTTCCTCAGATTGCACTGGAGGTCGTCCAGAAAGGATAATGAATCCTACAGAATCAAGTCTAATGTCTGGGTGGCGAATTCCTTTTAAAATTGCTTGGCTTAAAGCAGTTTCAATATCTACTTCCTTAGCTAATAAGGAATTGGAGATTGGCTCTGTTTCTGAAAGTCGCATTAGGCGCAGACGCAGTTGGTTGAGACGGGTTTCTAGTTTTTTTTCGGCAAGCAAGCTACGCTCTTGGCATAACTCTATAAATTCGGGACGCTTTCTGAGTAATTCTTCCGAGCTACTACGTGCTTGCCTACAAAAATTTTGCCATTGGCTAGGCGCAACAAATTGATTGAGAATTGCTAATCGACGTTTTGCCAAGTTGTAATCTCGATTAATTCCAAGGCTTTTTCCATTGTAGTTCCGGTGTAGTAGATTTAGCAGCGCCTCATCTTCCACGATGCACATAGGTTCATACCGTGCATCAATAAATACAGTCTTGACCAATGGCGGAAATAAGGCATCGGTACGTCGTTTTAGACTTTTGTATTTTGTATCGTTTAGTCTATAGTTCTGGAAAACTTCCTTAGCAGTTGCCAAATTAGACTCAACTGTGTAGTTAAAGCGAAAGCCGAACCACTCCATACCTTCGCTCTTGTCCCAAGATTCATCAGTACGCCACATGGCAAAAGCTTTACCCCGATCGTCCCATCGGATATAAGATGCTAGCGATTCTACCAATGCTTCTCCATTGCGATATATTTTAATATCTTTATTTTGATTTGCTACCCTACGGTTATAAGTTCCGGATTGCTTTAAAGGACGTGCAAATTGGCTTTGCACATGGTCTGCGGGAAGTAAAGTGTGCTTTTTCGCTATATAAAGCTTTACCTCCGACATATTTGGGTCATTAATTTGCTGGAATTGTAGAGCATCTTTGAGCCAACCTTCGATTGCTCTTTGAATTTTCTGATGATTAGCATCATAATCATCTAGCGCCTGAAAATACTCATATACGCTTTCATCCTGTGCGTCAATTTCATCAAGAACATTCTGCTCGCTAATTTTTACCTCCTCTTCAGTAATTTCCTCCTGAATAACTGCTATCAAATCTAAGAGTCCATTGGCACCAGATTGGAATAGGGTAGCTTCTAATACTGACTGTTTTTCATCAACATAAAACTGCAAACTAGCGATTGATTGCTGAAAGATACGAAACCCTTCTTTTAATAACTGATATACAGCGTTATGGGGGCTATCTGGTAAGTCTGTACCTGCAAATACCGTAAACTCAACTTTTAATGGGCGACCGATGCGATCAATTCTACCAATTCTTTGTTCTAGGCGATTTGGTGACCACGGCAGGTCAAAATGAATTGTCCAGTCCACAAATTGCAGGTTACGTCCTTCTTCTCCAGAAGGGTCACAGACGAGGATGAAGCAACTGGCGTCGTTTTTGAACTGCTTCAGATTTTGTTCCACTTGAGTGCGAGATTGCCCAAATAAATGACTAGCAACTGCGGTTTGACCAAAGTTATTCTTCAAAAACCTGACAATTTCTGCCCCTACTTGCACAAAACTCGTGAAAATTACAATTTTAGGCAGCTTGTCACCAGGTATCGGTCTGCTAATCCGCTGTTGCACCCGTTCGAGTAATTTACTGATGTTGCTGCGGAAAGATTGCAGTCCCAAAGATTGTGAAAGGTGATTTAGGATGACTATCTTTAATAGTTCCTTGCGATCGCCATCCTCTGAGGGTTGTTGAATTATTTTTAATAATGATTGCAGAATCTCTTGTTCCTCCTCAAACAAGGGGAATTCTGTCAAAATACGGACATCATCAGTACCAAATTCTCGGTTAAGTGCGGCAGAAGATTTACTGCCCAAACGTGCTGTAATTACCTGTTGTAAAATTTCTAACAAAGTACCGGAAGCTTGAAATAACAGTAGAAAAATTCGCCCGTATTCCTCTTGCTGAGGAGCAATGGTACGCCAATTATCAATGAGTTCGTGGATGGTGTAAGTGCGCTCATCAATGTCATACTCAACTTTCGGCGTTACATTACGGTCGAAGATGACATCCGCAACCCCCGCACGACGGTTACGAAGCATCCGACGATGCAAACGATAAGTTTCGCTAATGTGGATGCGAATAGCCCGGACTATTTTATTTGTGTCCGTAGCATTAGCCTGCAAGGCATTTTGTAATTCCTCTGCCAATTGCAGTACACATTTGTCTTCTGTAAACAAATTGCGAAGTTGATTCAGGCTAGTTTTCAGAACGAATGCTTTAGCCCCTTCCCTAAAAGAAAGCAAAACTCTACCAATTAAGGAACGTTTTTGCACTTTAATCCGAAAACCCTCTAAATCATCAAGGCGATAAGTGACAGGATCGAGCAGGTGCAGCATTACCAGAAAATCCTGTTCGTGATTGAGGACTGGAGTAGCGGAAAGCAAGAGCAGGCGATCGCTTTTATTTGCCAGATGTTTGCAAATCTCAAAACACCTACGCCGATTTGTTTCAGAGGATATTGCCATTGCTGCGATATGATGCGCTTCATCTATAATCAGCAAGCCAAAATCGGTATCTTGTCCCACCTGATTTACATCCTCAACTGCAAACACCTTCACTCTGTCACCAAAGTGGGAGATGTAAAATTTGTGCTCCAATTCAGTCTGCCATTGTTCCTGCAAATATTGCGGAACCAGCACTAGCGCACGTCCTGAAGGTTCATCAATTAGGTATTGGCGGAGAATTGCACCTGCTTCAATAGTCTTTCCCAGTCCAACCTCGTCTGCTAATAAGTAGCGTTGAATTGGGTCTTCCAAAACACGGCGCACAACTTCAACCTGGTGGGAGTAAAGCTTGATATTAGCCGAAATCAAACCCGTCATTCCTCGACTGATAGCACGTTGCTCAATTAGGCATTGAACTAAACTTAATCGCTTGTCGTGAAAGTAAGGGGTTTCCTGACCTTTCATGACCAGGGTTTCTATAGGGTCTGCGATAGAGAGATTGCAACGAACGAAAACATCCTGCTCCCTAGCCAACATTGTCTGGCGATCGGGTAGGTCAATTTGATACTGACAAATATCATCATCCCATTGGTAAATTCTGCCTATTGTCCAAGTTTCTTGGCTTTCATTCCAGATATAACATCGAGTCTGAGGCTGTAACCTAACAGGACGCAGTGAATTTAAGGTCAAGGATTTTTTTAGGCGTTGTGCAACGGAGTAGAAATATTCAACTGTTACTTGGGTATCAAGTATTTGAGTGACTTTTCCTATGCCTAACTTGTTATCCTGCAATCGCACTAATGAACCAGACTGTATCATATTCCTATTTCCATCAGTGCAATTGCTGAATTCATATAGAGAACTTCAAAGACAAGCTTTTCTAGGCTAATCTCTGGTATTCTGTCCCCGAACATCTTAAATCTATGAATAAGCATATTGTATATTATGGAACTTGCTAGTAGTACACCTAGGAGGATTTCATATTTTTAATATTCATTACTTATATTTCCCTAATTATAAAAAAAAATACCAGTCATGATGAATTTTTCTAATATTTGACGTGTTAAGGACTACAGGGTAGTTGAGACTAGCATTTGTTCGGAAAACTGAATTTTTTCCGAACAAATGAACTAAATAAGCCTTAAAACCTTATTTGCTGTTAATTTTAGGGATTTTGCGGCGGAGTTATATTTGTGTAAGCCCTTAGAGTGAAGTTTAGCTTAAAACTTCTTGGAAGACATCCCGGTTACTAAACCTTTGATAGTCGTAACGTTCAGTCCACCATAGCCAATTAGTAGAATCAGCCCATACGTTATGCTTCTTCAGAACTTCTAGACGGGTTAATGCTAGCCCACCTAAGACAAATTCCGGTCGGCTCCAAGCTAGGAGTTCATCTAGTTCCTTAGAGGACATCCCAAACTTCAAGCCTGTTGGCATAGTATTGTCAGCTTTCAGTAAGCCTCCTAACGCAAGATACTCATAGCCAATACCTCGGTACGCACTAATAAGGGAAGCTAAGAAACTTTTGGGAGATTCATAGTGAGGTGGAAAAGAGTCGGGCTGTGGAACTAGTTTCTGTGACCAGTTGTAAATGACTGAGCCAACTTGAACAACGCCAATCAATGTATAAGTTCTTTGTCGTGTCCAATATTCTTCCCAAGCAAGTCGGGCGAGGTATAAAGATAATAGAGGTTCTCCAAAAATATCGGGTGCAAAAACGTAATCAGGGCTAAACTCATCACACCGCTTAATATATTCTTTTATTTTCTGACGCAATTGTTGTTCGGAAGCTAAATATAATTGGCGCACCCAACGGTCATTTTGAAACTCACAATGAATTTGAGAGTACCAAGGGGAACCTCGATTTTCAAAAACTCCACTATCTATAAAAAAAGGTTTACCTGTGTCTCGAATGCTCATCAGGAGTTTTTTATAGCATGAGATAGGAGCTAAGATACCGTAGTTTCCTTCTAAGTTTTTTAATCTTTTTACCAAACCAGACCAATCTACAGAAAAGACTGGTAAAAATTTCTTGCTCACTAATTTTTCTTATAACATCAGTATCTTATTCTACTCTTTCTGGTTGTTCTGATTTTAAGAAATCTTGAAACCGTTGATAAAAAACATAGGTATTGTGAAAGCCCCGTCTACGGTTGCGATCGTTTCCTCTGAAAATAACTACCTCAACTCCAATCTTTTGACAGACTACACAATTGCACTGCTTCCACGGTTTATCTTCTAAAAGTTCTCTGTACATCACTTCATGAAGCTTTTGGCGTTTCGCTTTAGCTTTTGGAGCTACCTTCCCATCACGAGGTAATTCTAACAACTCATCGTATGCGAGTAGTGACTTAAGAGTATCTTCTACAGAGCGTTTGCCTGCATCAAACTCTCTCAGTGCGTTTAGCGATTCTTCTTCAAGTGATAACAGGACATTACGATCGTGACCAGTTTCTAATAAATGCTTAATTCTTACAGATGGCTTGTTTACGAATGGAATCCGGACAGCAGCGTAACTTTTGCCATCAAGAGTATGATAGTTTGATTTTGAATCTAACCAGGCGCGACGTAGCGGACTTGCCGAATCAAAAGTTGTTACTCCTAAATGATGAAAATAAGGAACATCATCAATACGCCCTACACCAAACAAATGTAAACTAGTTTTAGGAGTTAAATGAGAAGAAACAGCTTGAAGGATTTCTAAAATTTCTGCACTTTTTGCTCTTGCTAGTCCTCCTAAACCAATATAATCATAACCCATATCAAGCAGTTCGCGAACTGCTTTTGAATAAGTTTCCGGGTTCCACCCTTGTGCTACACCAATTGGTGTAAATGTACATCCAAATTTTTTATGTTTTTCTAAAAAATCCCAAGCATTTCTCAAAGTAAGCTCATACCGTTTTTCTCTTATACCTGGCTGTGTAAATGCTCCAACAATTAAGTGATCGATACTGACTCCATAATTAAAGCCAAGATTTTGATAATACTCAATAATTTCTTCAGTTGTGTATGGAGGCTCTTCTTCCTTTATATAACCAAAAGCTCCACAATCACCCATAACTTTACCTGAAAATTTTATAAAATTGTGGATACCACCAGCTTTTTCTACATCAGCTTTTTTTCTCTTTCTTTTATCTATCACAACCTTAGATACTAAAATTCCATGGTAGTTTGGTTCATCGTATATTTCGTGAGCATATATGTCGTCATTATAAGCAATGCGATTGGGTGTATATGAATCTGTTTTAAAATCATACCCCTTATCAACTCGATCCTCCCACTCAGGAATAAAATAGTACATTTCTAAATTTTTATTACGAGCAGCAGGTAATTCAAGAATTTTGCTGAAATTTTCTAAGAAAATCGGCTTATTTTCTAGTAATTTAGTCTTTTTTTTCTGATTGTTTTTAACTAAAATTTCTATTGGTAATTCTAATTGCTGTGGTTGTTTGTCTACTATTTGTAAGAATAATTCAGGAGTTTGATAAACTTGGTACAGCAAATCTAGTTTGTCTACTGCTTCAGTTGCAAATAGTTTAAGAAGATATCCTTTTAATCCCACTAAACCATAACCAAAACGGGATGCTTCAGCATTGGAAAGGGTTAAAATAAAATATTTTGTATTGATATTTAGGAAGCGGATACAAGAAGAACTCTGGTTTGAAGCTAAAAAAATAAGGGTTTGTTCGGATTCAGTTTTCACTGGAAAATCAAGCGCTCTTAGGTATTTCTCTCCTAGTAAAACAAACACTAAATCATACTTACTGATTGCTTGCTCAAAATCTTCATGTACTCCAAGAACCTGCGCCCATCGATCTATTTCTCGTTCCTTCATTTCGTTAAAAGTAACTGAGTAAGGAACAATAGTTTTGTCTTCTGGGATTAATCCATATCCTGCTGAAAGAATCTTCAAGTCTACTGCTTTTTCTCCAAAGCAGGAACGTAGCAAGTTTACACCTTCCATAATCCGGAGATGCTGCTGTCCTGTATACATCTGGCTGGCTCGACAAGCAAATTCCGAGAGAGTTTTCTCACGCTCTCTTAATTTATGTTGATTCTCAAAATCTTCTAGAGTTAGCTGATTCAGAGGCTTATAGCGCTTTTCTCCAGTGCAGGAAGTAACAACTAGGACGCGAGGATCTTGCCTCGTCTCATTTGGTATAAAAGCGTCTGTTGATTGAGATACTTCAGTCATCCTCATAGTACAGTAAAATACCTTAAAGTTTATAACAGCGCGACCTTCAGTTTTACACCTGCTAGTATCTGCTGTTTAGTTTTGTCACAAATATACTTAGCAACCATTGAGCTTTGCAGTTTTCTACTCAAAAGGCAAGACCTCTTTGAGAATGTAGATCGATTGCTCCCTGTACTATGTGGCTTAGCTCAAATTAAGTTTCTGAGACTAGTCATTATAACTGGGTATGGACAAAATTGACGAAAAATAAAGTTTAAATGTTGTTGCTATGATTCTGACTGTATAACTACGTAAGTAAATGCTGTATACATAGACTGAGTGGAACGCTATCCTGTTAAACCTGTTATTTGTGTCTTTGGTAAGATGCAGCTATCCTCTTACGACAACAGTGTTTGAGACCGCGCCAGTCGTTTTTACTCTTGGTTCCGTAACCGTTAAAACGGCTGGAGATTTTTACACAGAAAGTTTAGAAGTTGCAAAGCAACTAGGTTGTCTTGCAGTGTTTTTGGTAGGTGACGAAAAATTAGATAATTTACCTGAGTGGGCGAACGCTTGGGCTTTCTCCCAGCAGAAAATAGGCAAAAACTATGGCGTATACAGGTTCTAATGAAGCAATGATACTCGCTGTACGAGCCGGAATTTTTCTAAGTGAGTTAACGAAGAGAGTATGAGCAACAGCAGTACAAAAGATACCTAAGAAGAGAATAAGAAGACCGTCTTTGTATGAAATGGTTGGCTTTAATGAAAGTACGAGAGGGAGAAGGATGACTGCTGCAAAAGTGTTTTGGAAAAAAGCTACTTTGATTGCAGAAAAGGAACCAACAAATAATCTATTCAAAACAGCGATCGCCGCAAATGATAAACTTGAAATGATACCAACAGCAGTTCCTTGAAAAAGATTATTTTTTATATCGAATGTTGGAACAACGAAGCAAAGCCCTAGAAATACAATGACACCGCATACTAACTCAAAAGGCGATATTTTCTCTTTAAAGAAGAAAGGCTCTAAAATTAATACGAAGATTGGAAAAGTTGAAAAAGAAAGAAGTCCAACCGCTACTGTAGATATCTGTATAGAATAGAAAAAGCTGAGCCAATGGAATGCTAATAGCACACCTAGTAAGATGAAATGCACGAGTGTTTTTCTTTTTATAGAAAAATAGGAGAAACCTCCTTCCTTGATTTTATAAACCGCTAGAGTACAAGCAGCTACAAGCGTGCGCCCAAAGACTATTACGACGGGCGATACTGAGATAAGCTTACCAAATAAACCTGAAATACCAAATAGAAGTACCGCTAGATGAATACCAAGTAAAGCCTGAAACATAGAAATAAACTAAATCCTTGAAAAAAGGCAAAATGCACCTATGTTGAAAGAAACAATCGTGAGGAGATGTACACCCTCTCACGATGGAAAACTATTCATAAAAGTCTTTCCTCCCGATTTACAACATTTTCAACGTGGTAGCGAAGCAAATCTGCTACAGTTTTACCATCATTCTGCACCAGGGCATCAACAACTGCTTGATGTTCCTCTAGCCATCTCTGTTAAGAACGGGCGAGGACGCCCGTTCCATAACGAAATGCAGTTTTAGACCTTGAAGACTTTTGACCGATAAACCTCATACATTAAGAGGCTACCTGCTACAGCGAGATTGAGAGAGTCAGCAGTACCTACGATTGGAATCCGTATAAGATGCTGACACAAATCTCTCTGTTGTTGGGTCAAACCTTGACGTTCTTCACCTAAGAACAGAACAGTTGAACCAGGATAATCAAACTGATGAAAGTCAATTGTTCCGTCTGGTGAAGCACCAATAACATGACAGGAGTGGTAATGTATCCACTCATTCAGTGCAGAAAATCCGGTGCGTACAAACTTCTGACGAAAGAGTGCGCCCATAGATGCTCGCAGAACGTCAGGAGCGAACGGATCTACTCTCCCACCAATAAATACGAATCCAGCACCACCTACAGCTTCAGAAGTACGAATTAATGTTCCTAAGTTTCCTGGCGATAAGCCGAAGGCTTAACGGCTAAAGCCGTATCGCACAGTCTCAAGAGCCACCCAGCACAAACCAGTTTGTGGAGAAACATCGTGCAACTCGAACCAGCGCTGACGCAAGATAGCCGCAACACCTGAAGCACGTTCGGTATGAGAGATTTGTCGAAATTGTTCTGGTGTAAGGGAGACGCTATTCACACCTTTACGCCGAGTTTGGCGAACTAGCTTTCTTGCTAGGGGTGCTGTCAGCAGTTTCTCGCTAAATAGGATTGTGGATACATTAAAGTCGTTGTCAATTGCTTGTACGAAATTCCGTACACCTTCAATGAAAAACAATCCAGAGGCATCACGATATTTGCGGTCAAACTGAAGCTTTTTGACTTCGGCTAACGCAGCCTCAACGTCAAGCCGATCGCGACCGGAACATTTAGCTCCAGTCATCCTCCTTTCGGGAAGCCATCTCGCTTCCTACAACTAAAATTCCAAAATGCATAACGGGTAGCGGGCAAAATACCGCAAAATTTGTTTTTTGAGTAAGATGTATAATACCACAAATGACAATTTTTTTTTCACTCTCCTTCAAAATTGCCCTTGCGAAGGATTTAGCTTCCCCTGAGCGCCCTTATACTTTGTGTTAAAGACCATACTTTTGTCTGCTACAAGATGACTAGTACTCTCGTTCATGCAGTTGTTGGTATCCATAATTATATACTAGTAATTTATTACACTGAAACTGATTGTTGGCAGTTTCGAGTTATTAGCTCTGGTGGTGTTGTCTTTGGTCAACGCAAGCTCTACTTTGCTCCTGAAGCTGCTGAAAAAGCTGCACGTGAATGGATAATGACAGGAAATTAGATGTTTGGAAGCGGTGGTATTCTACTTGCTATTATATTTTTTAGAAAATTCGATACGGCTGTCTTCCGTAATCGCTCGCTTATCGCAGGGCAAAGGAAATCAACCATGAATCCAATGAAAGTGATGGACTGGCAGACCAAGCAGTTATCTGAATTACCTCGTGCTGGTGAGGGGAATTGGTCTAGCTGGCTGCTTGAAAACGGTTATGAATTGATTAACAGAGAAGCTTTGGGTTACACGGAGATCGAACTGTACGAAAACGAGAGTGATGGAGTTTTTGCTATATATCACCCCATGTATGCAGGCTTAGATACAGAAAGCCTCTACGTTAACATCGCTTCAGAAGAAGATGCACGGCAGTTGATGAATGTTGCACAACAGTTAGTTGCAGGTATGGATACAATGTTTAACATTCTTGGAGATGAGGAAGATGAAGACGAGGACTAATTTATTACTGTCGATCGATGGAAGTCAAAATATTTCACAACTGTCGTTTTCCTAGCGTTCGGCAAAGAGAACTGGCATTTGTCAGGAAAACTATTTAGGTAGCACAAAAAGAATTTTAAACTAGTGTATCCTATTTTAGGATATTCAGTAATTCTACGAAAAAGTAGGTGAATTATGAACCGCTCATCAACTGTAGCTGCTGTTGCCTTCACTTTACTAGGTCTTAGTTTGACTGACACAAGTGCAAAAGCTCAAACTACATATACGTTCAATGCTACTTATGAGGTATCGTCAACGTCCGTACCCATAACGCCAAATGTTTCGGCAACAACTATTTCTGGAGAAAGCACTGATGCTCCCTATGGTTTGAGTCAAGTCAGTGGTTCGACTTACACTCAAATTGATTTGACAACTGGCTCTTTTCGTTTTAATACCGATCCAGCAACATTCAGTTTGCCAAACCTGCCACAAGGTAAGGTAGCGTTATTTGGTAGCAGTGGCAATAGATTGTTCGGTACTAATGACGCAACTGGAGTGATTGACTTTACAACTCTTACGGGCAGTGCTACTAATATCTATACAATTGCTGGCGGTGAAGTCTTGTTTCTTGGTGCGACTGGTATACTAACTTTGGCGGAAACATATCAACTTAGTTTCGACCCAAACATTCCAACAACGGGTATTGCTCGCGTTACTGGTACTGTTGAAGTCCCATTCACCCAAAAAGTGCCAGAACCGGATAATACGATCGCGCTGATTGGTACAATGACTTCTGCTTTTGTATTGTACCGACAGCACCGTAAAGCTACAGTGAGATAATTTGACTTTTCGAGTGACAATCGAGTGCGATAGAGCCCTAGTTGCGTCCTATCAGACTTATCAGATACCGACCGTCCAAAGCGCAAGTGTATCAACACTACAAGAAAACGCTCTGCGATCGGAAGATATTAACACTGATAGCAAACCCAACAATTCTTCTACTTCTGCGCTACTGGTTGAAGCTCAAGGATGGATCTATGGGAGGGATGGCGAGGTGATTCTTACAGCAGATACACCTACTGTTGCTCCAAAGGGTTCAGTGTCCCAACTTCCTGCTTGTTTAGGTTCTTAAAAATGTTATATTATTTTATACTTTGGATTGAACAAGCCTCACTTGGATTTGATTCTATGGTTGTATTCGACGTACAATTGTTGACAATAAATTTGGAAAAAATCGTTTAAGATACACTCCAGCAATTTCTTTTCCACCAATATAAATTTCTTCTTTATTCGATTGAATAGCCTTGATTATTGCTTTGGCACATTGAGCAGCTGGTAATCCTTCTGCTTGATTTTTGTCCATTTCGTTATATTTATCTCCTGTTTCTGTTAATGCATTAATTGAGACATTGGTTTGAATATAGCCGGGACAAATTATCGTAACTTGTATGTTGTCTTTACAAACTTCTGCTCTTAAAGAATCAAAATAACCATGTAATGCGTGTTTGGAAGCAGCATATGTGGAACGAAATGGCGTACCAAATTTTCCCACAAGACTACTGATAGCAACAATATGCCCCGCTCTTCTGGCTATCATTCCCGGTAACACATATTTTGTGAGAGCGATCGCGGAAAAGAAATTGACTTCCATAATTTCTCTTTCAACCTCTATACTAGTTTTGGTAGCAAGCGATCGCTGGCTAATTCCTCCATTATTAATTAGAATATCGACTTGTCCAAAAAAACTTTCAGCTTGTTCGGCGGACGAGCGCCATGTTTCTGCTTTAGTTAGATCGAGAGGAAGAACTTTATAATTTTCGACTTTTCCGAAACAATTATTCTTGACTCTAAGTAATTCATTTTCTCGGCGGGATGACAAAATAATTTTAGCCCCTTGTCGTGCTATTTCATAAGTTAGAGCTTCTCCTATACCTGAAGAAGCACCAGTAATCCATACAACTTTGTCTAATAACTGTGTCATAGTCTTAATAAAATTTCCTGATTCTTCAAGTATTCTTTATTGGTATCCAGAGAGTATAGTTATTTTAAATGATTTGTGAAAATATTAAGCACTGTAGGGTGGGCAATGCCCACCATTAAGACTTTTGGTGGGAGCATCCCAATTTGGAAAAAACACGCTCGCGATTAAAATAGCGTCTATACAAACGCTCGTCCACCTACGTGGACTTTATGTTAAGTCCGCGTTCAGCGTGCATGGAGTGCATAGGCGGACGAGCGTTTGTATAGCAAGAGAATTCTATTCTCAGGGCAATGCCCTCCTATTAGGATACTCCCCTTTTGGTGGGCTTTAGCCCTACCTACGTGTATTTTTCAAATTAAATAGAATTACTATATTTCCGACTTTAGATAGACATATTTTAGAATCTAGCTTTGATAAATTAAAAGGAATGCCAGTGTATATTCAAGAAAAAAGTTACCACTAAAGGTATTTGTAGAAAACTACTAGTTGTGAGTCATTTGAGTTAGGTAATAGTTATGAAAGCAACAGAACTCCTCTCACAATATGCAGCAGGTGTTAGAGATTTTACAGCAGTTGAACTGAGTGAGGTAAATCTTGAAGGAGCGAATCTCAGTGAGGTTATTTTAGATAGGGCTGTATTAGATGGAGCAAATCTCAATGGTGCTAATCTCAGCCAAGCTAGTATGACAAATGCGGATCTTAATGGAGCGAATTTAACTCAAGCAAATTTAAGTGGAGCCGATTTGAGAGGAGCCATTTTAGATGGAGCAATTCTAGACGGAGCCATACTTGATAATGCTAACTTAACTCAGTCTGATTTGACTGTTGCTAACTTAGTAACTGCTACTTTAAATGAGGCTGACTTACATGAAGCGAATTTAACAGCTGCAAATTTAGAGCAAGCAAACTTGAGTGGAGCAGATCTAGTTGTTGCTGACTTAACAGATGCTAATTTGAGCCAAGCGGAACTTCAAGATGCTAATTTGAATGGTGCTAATTTGGAAAGAGCTAATTTAGAAGGAACTCTTTTAGATTCAGAAGCATCAGAATAAATATTTACCCTCCTTAATCCCCCCGATGAATTGGGGAGGGTTAGGGGTAGCAACAGTTAGCTAATTGCTACCAACTTCTACCCATTGTTAGTCGTCTTTGGGTAGATCTGATATGAGTCGAGCGACAAAACCCCTTAATTGCTCTTGCCAGTTGGGAACTGCCTTGAGTTTCTCCCATTGACATAAAATTACCGATCTTAGTAGGGTGGGGCTATGCCCTACAAAGCGCGAACGGTGGGCAGTGCCCACCCTACTTGTTTAGGTAATATAGCTGGCGGTTCGGGAGTAACGATAAAACTTCCCGTAAATTATTTCCGACTTGTATGAGACAATAACTTCATCAACACTGCTCCAAAAACGATCCCCGCACCATGCGCCCAATAACCAATGCTGAAGGGATTAACACCATTAGGAATATTTAAACTGCCAATGCCATAAGATAATTGCTGTACAAACCACCAAAATAAGTAGAAAATGGCAGGTAGTTGTATGGGAATAAAGATAATTAATAAAGGTAGAATTGTGTCACTTTTGGCTTTGGGAAATTTCAGAGTATAAGCTCCTAAAATAGCAGCGATCGCTCCATTTGGACCAATCAATGGTATTGTCAAACTCGGTTCAATTAAGACTTGTAAAATCGAGGTTAAAAAACCGGAACCTAAGTAAAGTAATAAGAATCGCCTATATCCCAAAATACTTTCAATAGTTCTACCAAACGCCCACAGAAATATTAAATTACCTAAAATTTGACTAAAACTGCCATGTAGGAACATTCCCGTCAGCAGACAAGTCGCACGCATCAGCACAACTATCCAAGCCGCCGGATTACCAGATAACGCTGTCGCGATCGCATCACTTATTCTTGCGGGTATAATACCCCAAGTATTGACAAAAGTACCCAACTCGCCGCTTAACTCTAGTTTCAGTTCCCAAAAAAATAAAGCAAGATAAATGCCAATCAGCAAATAAACAACGATTGGCTTTCGGCGCGAGAAAAAGAAAACGTTATCACCAATAGGAATCATGCTGATTTTGGGTTAGGGGTTAGTAGTTAGTGGTTAGTAGGGGCGCAATGCCTTGCGCCCGTACATAGTTAGTAGTATTTACTTACCTCATTCCCCTACTCCCTTTTAAAATGAAATCAGAATCGTCAGGACTAGGCTGGGTAAACCGAATGTTAGGAAACACACTTGTTGGAAGATACCAAATTATCAGTCACTTGGGAGGAGGTGGATTTGGCGAAACTTTTATCGCTAGTGATACCCATTTACCTGGTTCTCCGCAATGTGTTGTTAAAAAACTTAAACCTCAAGCGAATGACCCTGTTACTTTAGAAACAGCAAGACGTTTATTTGATACGGAAGCTCAAGTTTTGTTTAGATTGGGGACTCACGATCGCATCCCCCAACTTTTGGCGTATTTTGAGGAAAAAGAGGAATTCTACCTCGTACAAGAGTTTATTGAAGGCTCGGATCTCAGTCATGAAATCATACCTGAAAAACTTCTCCCTCAAGACCAAGTTATTGCCCTTTTGGAAGAAATTTTAACCATCTTAGAATTTGTTCACCAACAAAAAGTCATTCACCGCGATGTGAACCCCCATAACATCCTCAGACGCCGTTCTGATGGCAAATTAATCCTTATTGATTTCGGTGCAGTTAAACAAATCGCTACTCAAGTTGTCAGCCCCAATAACCACACAAAATTTACTGTTGCTATTGGGACTCCTGGCTATATTCCTAGCGAACAAGCACAGGGAAATCCTAAATTTAGTAGCGATATCTATGCTGTGGGAATCTTGGGTATTCAAGCATTGACTGGATTATCTCCTGAAGAATTGGAGAAAGACGCTGAGACTTGCGAAATTATCTGGCGCGAGCGCGTTTCAGTTAGCGAAGATTTTGCAAAAGTTTTAGATAAAATGGTGCGCTATGACTTCCGAGAGCGCTATTCTTCTGCTTCTGTTGCTTTACAAGCACTGAAGGAATTAAACAAATCTCAGTCTAAAACTGTAACATTAAGCCCTCCTTCAATCAATAAACAAAATTATAAAAGTCAGATAAAAACTCGTGGCAAATCTCGTAAAAATATATTCTTAAAAATTTTAGCAGCAATCACTTTAATAGGTACGGGTACGGCAGGTTCTATCTATGTTGGGAACGCGATTAATTCTACTAACGCTGTAGAATTGTATCAGCAAGCCAATACACTTTACGATCTGCAACGCTATAAAGATGCTCTTTCAACATACGATCGCGCATTAGAACTCAGACCGGATTATGCGAAAGCATGGAACGGTCAGGGAAAAACATTATATGAATTGAAAGAATATAGAGATGCACTTGCTGCTTACGATAAAGCCATTCAATTACAGCCAGATTATTTGGAAGCATGGCGCGGTCGTGGCTTTACTTTGAGTCAGTTACAAAGATATCAAGAAGCGGTTTCTTCTTTGGATAAAGCTTTGTTATTGAATAAGAATCAACCGGAAATTTGGAATGAGAAAGGAGATGTGTTAACAAAAATCAAGCAATACGACCAAGCCATTGATTCTTATAATAAAGCTATTGAATTACGACAGGATTATTATGAAGCTTGGTATAATAAGGCGCTCGTTTTCAATAATTTAAGACGCTATGATGAAGCAATTGTGGCTTATGATAAAGTTATTGAACTCAAACCCGCTTACGATCGCGCTTGGTACAGTCGCGGTAATGTTCTGGTGAATTTGCGTCGCTATCAAGATGCAATCTCATCTTACGAGAAAGCCGTACAATACAAACCAAATAACTACTTGGCTTGGCAGTCTAGAGGAAATTTACTCAACAGTTTACAACGCTATCAAGAAGCTGTAGACTCTTTTGAGCAAGTTATTAAATATAACCCCAGTAACTATCAAGCTTGGTATGGACGGGCTTGGTCATTTCATCAAATGCAACGTTATGAAGAAGCAGTCCTATCTTATGATAAAGCCGTTCAATTCAGGCGTGGTAACTATCAAGCTTGGTATGGACGGGGAAATTCATTGTATAACTTGAAAAAATATCAAGAAGCGATCGTTTCTTACAATCGAGCGCTCGCTCAAGAACCCAACCATTACGAACCTTGGTATAGCAAAGGGAATGCTTTGTTGAACTTGAAACTCTATCAAGATGCTATCTCAGCACACAATAAAGCGCTTAAACTTAAACCGGATTATCAACCAGCCATCGATGCTCGCGATCGCGCCCGCGAACAGTTGTTATTATTACCAATTCAAAAACCTGTAGAGACACCTAATAGCCCACCTCCACGATAGAGATGCGCTATGAGTTCTCTACAGAGTCTAAAGTTTTTTTAACCATTGACTATCTTATGTTGACTTCATACAACTCATTGTCTGGGTTGAAATTTTGTAAACTAGTTGTGGAACTACTATCTGTAAACGGCTGAACCATATCTAAAGAAGAATTCGTTAACTTTGAAGAAGCTATCTTTTGACCTTCAGCTTGTGCGCGTTGTTTTTGCGTGTACTCCACTAACTTAACTCGAGCAGTGGCATAAACAGGTGTATCTTTGGGAACCTGTTGGAGAAATTGGACAGCCCCCACAAAATCGCGGTCTGAAGCTTTGTTATAAGCTTTCTGTAACAAATAAGAAGCTCTAACTTCTTTCTTCCGATTGTACTCAGCCAACTTTTGTTGAACGAGTTCTCCTGCGGAAGTTTCTTGAGGAATTTGGCGGAGATAGTTTAGTGCAGTGCTAAAGTCTTTTAAGGTCGCTTTCTCATAAGCTTTAGATAGTAAATCTTTTGTTTGTTCTTCGATGCGTGCTTGTGATTGCTCGACTAATGTGTCGGTTTTTGATTGCCAATACAAATTATCAGGCATTTTAGAAGCAGCGCGAAGAACCTCAGCCCATCGACCTTCTTGAAAAGCTTTTTCGGCTATTTTGTACTGTTCGTCAGCCGTTTTCCATTGTTTTTCCCATTCATCAATACTCGTTTGTGCTTCAGGATAAACATTACTATTTGAAGGAATAGACTTAGCTAAAGCAATGGCTTCTTGCAAGTCACCCGATTGAAATTGCTTGGTTGCTTTGTATAAAGTTTCTGTTTCTGAGGATGAAGATACAGCAGGAGTGTTGTAAACAATGGAATAAACACCAAAACCCATGACCAAAGAATTAGCGGCTAATCCCACCTTCATCCCCGTTAACAGAGATGATTTTGCAGAAGAATGGCTGCTATTGGTACTGACTCTTGATTGAGTATCATCATCGCTATCTGAAACGCGATATTTTACATCTATCACTGTTTGCGAGTCCCAAGTTTCATCTGGCTTTTGCTGAAGCATTCGCAAGACTTCACTCGCAGATTGATAGCGATTTTTATGGTTATGGCGAATCATTTGGCTGATGACCGCCGCGAGATAATCACTCACCGGGGTAGTGCTAGAACGCCACAGAATCTCGTGAGTGCTAGGATCTACCTTTAATTGCAGGGGTGTTTGTCCTGTCAAAGCCTGTATAGCAATCATACCCAAAGCGTAGATGTCACTATTGGGTTGCGTTTGACCTACAAATTGCTCTGGTGGGATATAGCCCAACGAAGTGACTGGTATCCTATAAATAGGCAGTACCGCATCTGACCCAAAATCAATCGGCTGAATTGAGCCAAAATCAATCAATACTAATTTCCCATCACAAGCACGTCTGATTAAGTTCTCTGGCTTGACATCACAGTGAATAACACCTTGAGAGTGAACAAAATCCAGAATACTCAAAACTTCTTGTAAAAACTCAGCCACCTCGCTCTCATTCCACACATAGCCCAAATCTAGATTAATGGGCAATTCTGCTGTCACTGAGTGACCTTCAATAAACTCCTGTACCAAATAGAACCGTTCGTTCTCCTCAAAACAGCTTAGGAGTTCGGGAATTTGTTTGTGATGTCCGAGGTGTTTTAGTGTTTCAGTTTCTGTTAGAAACCGCAATCTAAGGATTTGTAAGTAACTAGGCTGCGTACTAGTCACTTTTAGTTGTTTAACGACGCATTTAGGGTTCTCTGGATTTTCGATATCTACAGCAACGTATGTTTCACCAAATACGCCAGCCCCCAAGCTCTGGACAACTTGGTAACGTCCTTGTAGTACCTTGCCTATCATGTAGTTTGTCATTCGCTAGCTACTAAGTCACTGCTTATATAGGTTTTCTATTTTTGCCCCCTGTTTCCGGAATGCCATGTAAATAATTGAACAAAGCAATATCTAAATTTAACAATAACATACTATTTAAGTATTTATACGATAAAAAATACCAGAAATAGTGTTTTGTATTACTTCTTGGGAAATGAGTAGAGTTAATACTGAAAGACAATAACAAAAATTTAGAGTATAAAAAGAATAATAGCTTATCTTAATTGTTTACCTTAGTCCTTTTTCTCTCAACCACGTATCCACCCAAGCTTCATCTACTTTTGACAAAGGCGGTACGGGTTCTTGACTGTAATCAATGACAAAGCCATAGCCAGAGCGATCGTAGACTCCATTCAGTAGCTCCTGTAAATCAATTGCAGGTTCCACATCCTCAGTGCGCAAAGGCAACTTGAAACTGGGAATGGGGTCTGGCAAATTAAAGGCATAGAGATCGGCTTTGGGGCGGCGAGAACTTTGACTCACAAGAACTCGATAATTGGTCTGAATGTTATTACTATAAAGTAGGCATGGGTTCCTAATGCCGTAGCAAATCAATTTCAACCAAATGAGTCGTACTCTCCAATATAGTTTGACGCTTAGTTTCATACTGTTTTCTTCCTTGTCCTGGACGCTTATTAGCTGGAGAGAGAACTTCAACAGCTGTCACTACTTCACTTGTTGCTATATCTCGGATTTCTAAATGCCCTTGCCTAACGTTGTCAGACAACAGTAATATAACTGTTACTGGTTGAGTTAATACGTAAGAAACAGCAACATTCGTCTTCACTGGAGGATGTGTAGCTTGAGTTGGTTTGACAACTGCATCAGGTATGCCAACTAGTAGTGAATCTTCCCCAATCGTTTGATAAATTCGCTCTTCAATCAGAACTTGATATTTAGGCAGTAGTTGGGGAGATATTGAGTCAGCGATAAGCCGGAGGCTTAACGGCTAAAGCCGTATCGCAGTAATCAATCGATGATAAACGTTTGGCCAAGAACTAGGATGCTCTAAATATGGGTTCATCCCAGGAAATGGAGAAGGCATAATTGTTGCTCCGTCATTGGTCATTGGTCACTGGTCACTGGTCACTGGTCACTGGTTTAACAACTCGTGCGATCGCTTCTTGAATAAAAGACTTCATAAACTCATCGCGGCGATTGAGTTGGAACTGACGCTGCACTACCTCAGTCATACCTCCATCACCCCAATCTTGGTCATTGCGAAAATACTCAATAAAACTTTTCCCTGCAATCCGCGTTAGATACGCCGCAGTCACGCCTTGAATGGCTCTACCAATAATAAAAGTACCAATATTTGTCTGTAATGCCACAGTAAGTAACTGCAAAGCTCCTTTAACTATTCCCAAACTAGCAAGAGTTTTCCCTAAAGACAGTGCCAATTCCTTTCCTCGCTCCAAATTTAAATCACAACCGTAAACTCTCCCAATCTCTACCACCATTTGGGCATTAACAGCAGCTGTTGCTAGCAAATCAACTACGGGAATGGGTGTCACGGAAACTACACCAGCCACAATCCATTGAAATCGCTCGACTACTTTATTAGCTTGTCGGCGGCGTTGAGCATCTATAATTTTTCGTGCTTCTTCACCCAAGCGTAAGGATTGCAGGAGGATATTATCAGCTACCAAATCTTCACCCTCTGCTCGTAAAATTGCTGCCATGCGCTTAAGTAAGGGTAAAATGTCGGGTTCTGGTTGAAAGATACCGCCTTCTTCTAACTCTACCACTTGAGGATTGGCAGAAATTGCTACAACATCGCTTGGTGAAATCAATCCGCGCACTCGTTCGCGCAAACGAGCCAAAATAACTTCTTTATCCTCATCTGTATAGAGATCTATTTTATTGAAGACGACAAGCGATCGCTTGCCAATTTCTGCTAAAGCTCGCAACGGTTCGTATTCCGAGCGCCGAATATCATTATCTACGACAAATAACAGTAAATTTGCTTCCGTTGCTAGTTCTCGTGCGAGCTGTTCCCTTTCCGTTCCCGCCACCCCTGCTTCTAAAATCCCTGGTGTATCCGTAATTAAAATTTTGCGTTCTAATCCCTTTAACCGCAAACAGTAAGTTTCTCCCACTTGAGTGGTTCCCATGGGCGCATCAACCTTACCAACCACACGTCCCACAATTGCGTTTACCAAAGAGGTTTTTCCAGCACTCCCCGTACCGAATATCACAACTTGAATTTCACCACGGGCTAGATTCGCTTCTATTTCTCGCGATTTGCTCAGTAAAGCTTGACGGGTGACTTCATCTTGAACTTGCTCCAACTGCTGTCGCACAGCTTGTAAAGTGGAAGAAGCCGCTTCCGGGCGAGCGTCTGGAACCTGGATATTTGCTTGCTGTCTCCGCTTGCGGCGTTGACGTTGCTCTCCTGTCTGAATGACTAATATATAGTAAACAAATCCAGCAATTAAGGCTGCTATACAAATAACGACTAATATCAACAGTAAGTTGCCCAGTATGGGAGAAGTCCAAGATAATTGCCAGTAAAGCTGAATCAGAGAATTAATCAACCACAGGCTAAGTGCCAGAATGATAATAAGACCAACAATCAATGCGATCGCACGATATAGAGGCATAGTCAAAGATATAAATACGTATTCTGATGCTTCGATCTTAATCGTTTGAGCATAGTTTCCGTATTTGTCACCAGGGAACTGAAATGGTGATTTGCTAAACTATCAGATATTTTGTATAAAATTTAGCCTGTAGTCCTTTCAGAAAGATTCCTCGTTTTTCTCGCTCTACTAGTTGCTAAAAAAATTCATTTTAAGTGCAGCATGACTTTGAAACCCCAAGCGAGCCATCCTAATATAGTTAAACGGGCATTCCACCAACTCAGTATTCGACAAAAAATTGTCGTGGGATATGGGCTGGCGCTGGGAATTGCTATTTTGGGAACCACAACAGGATTGGGAATAGGCGATCGCTACTATCAAAAAGCCAGATATCAAATGATGGTAGCCGATGAAGAAGGAGGACTGTTAAGCGAATTGCAAGGTACTTTATTAGAAATCAAAAGCCATCAGGAGGAAATAGTACCTCTTGTAAAACAGCCCCAGATGTTGCAAGCAGCAAATTCTAAATTCTTAATTAATCTCACAAAAACAGAAAAGTTGCTCGCTCAGTTGCAAGAATTTAGTCAAACGCATTCTCAAAAAGATTTACAAGCTTTTCTAGAAAAGCACAAACTGATAGTCACAACATACTTTCAACAGTGTAAACCTTTACTTCAACAACTTGGATCTAATGGGACTCCAGAAGAGTTGCGAGAGCAATCTCTCATTTGGGAATTTTATCAAAATCCTGCGGCAATTCAATTTAATCAATTTATTCATGAATTAACAAAATTTACACTATCAATTCGAGAGCACCAAGAACAAGCTGATGTAGCCCAAAGTCAAGCAGCTACACTACAAGCTCATATTATCATAGGAAGTATACTGCTCTCTACAGCACTTGCGACATTACTGGCTTTCTACACGAGTCGTACTATTGCCTACCCTATAAAAGTGGTAACAGCAGTTGCCAAACAAGTTACTAAAGAAGCAAATTTTGATTTACAAGCACCCGTTCTTACAAAAGATGAAGTTGGGGAATTAGCAATTGCTCTCAACCAGCTAATCCAACAGGTCAAGAAACTTTTGAAAGAACAACAAGCAGAAACCCAAGCTCGACTTATTCAAAGCGAGAAAATGTGTAGTTTAGGAAGAATGCTTGCAGGAGTTGCTCATGAGATTATCAATCCTGTTAATTTTATTTCTGGCAATCTCGTCCATGCAAAAAATTATACTACCGATCTTATGACTCTGTTACAAACTTACAAACATGAAATACCCAACCCTCCCATTTCCATTCAAGTACTCACTGAGGAGATAGATTTAGAATTTTTAGAAGTCGATTTACCAAAACTGTTGACTTCTATAGAATTTGGTGCTGAGAGAACCCGTGAAATTGCTCGGAGTTTAAAAGATTTTGCTCGATTGGATGAAGGAGATATTCAATTTGTAGATATACATACTTGTTTGAACAGTACGCTTTTAATTTTGCAAAATCGTTTAAAAAAAGGTATTAATATCATACGTAACTATGGAGATATTCCCCATATTCCCGGTTATCCTGGATTACTATACCAAGTATTTATGAATTTATTATCCAATGCTATTGACGCTTTGGAAGAAAAAACTAGCAAAGACCCTTATTTCTCACCTGAAATTACAATTACCACTGAGCTTGGCAATTTAGATTTACTTACCGTGCAAATTGGAGATAACGGTTCGGGTATTTCCTTAGAAAATCAGAGCAAAATATTTGAAACATTTTTTACTACCAAACCCAGAGGTATAGGTACTGGTTTGGGTTTAGCTATTACTTATCAGATTGTGGTAGAAAAACATGGTGGTAAGATCGCCTGTAAGTCGGAGTTAGATAAAGGAACTGAGTTTACAGTCTTTCTCCCAACTAATTCTAAATTGAGTTCATCCCACCCTTGAAGGAGTGGGATGTTGCAGGTATGGGAATATTGCCCATGCCCAAAGCTTAAAACAAACACATTCCTCTTTAAAAGAAGTGTAGAGCATTGTAGCGGTTTTCACTTGAATGAAGTACAAATTTATCCGCGTTCATCTGCTACAGGCTGCGGTTCCATAACTTTATTTATGTATTGTACCCAAGTGAAAACCGCTATATTTCGCCTCACCAAGAAACTCTCCGATAAGACTAGAAACCTCCAATGGATGAGTTAGAGTCGGCATATGGTCTGCTCCTTCAATGCGGGCAAAGCGAATGTCAGGAACTTGTTTGAATAAGTCTGCAATGCGGAAACAATCCTCAATATCTTGGGTACCGATAATAAATAGGGTTTTGACTGCAAGCTCATTCAATGGGGGAATAGGTGGTAATTCTCCCCAAACTTGCACGTCCTTCCACACGTGCTGCCATTCAAGCCCTCGTCGCGTGTTGTGCTTTGCCATCTCTATCATGCGATCGCGTTGCGGGCTTGCTAGCACCACTTGATAACTGGGTAAATCCAAACTAAGTTGTGTCATTTTCTCGACATTTGGAACCGCAGATAGAATCTCCTGAAACCTTTGAACCAATTCGGATGAAAACTGGTATCCTGTCAGTCCGGAAGCTACCAGAACGAGTTTCGATACTCGTTGCGGATATGCAAGAGCAAAATCGGTCGCAATTCGTCCACCAATTGAATGTCCCACCAAAACCGTATTATCGATGTCAAGAAAATCAAGAAGATTTTTCAAATCCTCAACGTAATCACCGAACTCAATCGGCGATGGGGATTGTCCTGTACCTCGACCATCGTAGGCTATGCATTTGTAAAATTGAGCCAATTTTGGAGCAATAAATTCCCAATCGCGCAGATCTGTTCCACCACTATGAAGGAAGACAATCGGCTCGCCGTTTCCTTGAATTTCATAATGTAAATCCATCTTTGTATCCTCTATCAGGTTACACGGGCGCATTTGACGAATCACAGGGTCAACATTATTTGATAACAAGTCTGTGTTCGCTTTTATGTTATTGTCGCCACTATTATTCTAATTATGACTGAATAAACAGTCAATGAAAAACTCTCTTTTCTTCTGCCTTCCCGCAAGATGCAGCTTCTGTGTAAGAATCTATTTTGGTGGTCGCGTAACACAAGGAGAAACAATCCTATGGGGCTTTTTGACCAGATTATCAATGCACTTGACAATCCTAACCAACAAGGCAATACCGGACAATTGGGTGATATTCTTAACACAGTACAGCAACTAAGTGGCAATACTGGTACAGATTCCTCAACAATGCAATCAGCTTTAGGTATTGTAGGCAACTACGTGCGTTCCGCGTTACAAGAAAAGCAAAATACAGAAGGTAACGAAGCAGCACAAGAGGTTGTAAATCAATACAGTGGGACTTCTCCTAACACTCAAGCTGTTGATTCGTTATTTCCTCCTTTTGTACAGCAACAAGTTGCTAATGCTGTTTCTCAGCGCACGGGCTTAAATGCTGGTATGGTTCAACAACTCTTACCAATTTTGGTTCCCTTGGTATTAAATCTGTTGCGCTCGGGAGCTAATTCTCAGAATCCCCAAGCAGGAGGAAATCCTGTCCTGAATTCTTTCCTTGACTCTGACAGAGATGGCGATGTTGACATTATGGACGCTATGCAAATGGCAGGTCGTTATTTAGGAAGGTAGCATCCTTAAGGAATTGCGAACAGGGCATTGGGCATTGGATACTCTTGTTATGGGCAATGAGAATTCACTAACTTTAAATAACGCCCAATGCATATTGTTTGATTTTCAAGAAAGTTATTTATGGGAAAATTTACGCTCTGTAAGTATGAAGTGCCTTGAAGCTGTTACTAATGCTTGAACTCATGAGCTTCATAAATGTGTTTCGTAGTATCACACTAAACCGCTCGTGACACACTGACTCGTCTTTGCGGTTCATTTCAATAGATAATCTTTTAACGGGAAGGAAGCTTTTATCTAAATTCCCCTGTTTTTCCATTATTTGAAGAATTTTACATGACCGAGCAGATTGACCACGACCAACTCTTCAAAACTCTTTTGTCCACGTTTTTTGTAGAGTTCGTAGAGTTGTTTCTACCAGAAGTAGCAAATTATCTTGAGCGTGAATCCATTACCTTTTTACCACAAGAGTACTTTACTGACCTCATAACTGGAGAACGCAAAATTATTGATTTGCTTGCAAAGAGTGAAGTTTCGAGGTAAAGAAACTTGTTTCATTATTCATGTAGAAAATCAGTCTTACACCGAATCTGAATTTGCGCGACGAATGTTTTTCTATTTCGCTAAGCTACATCAAGAATACTTGCTTCCTATCCTGAGGGGGTGACAAAGTAACCTGAAAAGCTGACGTGATAAAGTGTGTAGCAATTTGTGGTAAAAAAAGATCGGTCTACTTTTGTCAACAAGACCTATCTAATGACAATGATACCTCTATTTTACCAAACACACTTAAAAAGTCAATTTAGCCCAACCGAATATTTGTTGTTAACCATTTTAATTAATGTTCTACAATTAGTTAAAAAAGTCAGTTTGGAAGCGTTAGCAACGGCTCTGCCGATTCCCATTACATTTGAAAGTAGAAGAAAAAAATTACAAAGATTTTTATCATTGCCCTTTTTCACAATTGAAAAAATTTGGTTTCCAATTGTTACTACATGGTTGTTAACATATTTTCCCTCTGACAAAATGATTTATGTAGTCATTGACCGGACTGCATGGAGTTGCATTAATCTCTTTGTGATTAGCGTAGTTTGGGATAAAAGAGCTTTTCCTGTATATTTTGAACTCTTACCCAAATTAGGAAGCAGTAATATAGATGAACAAAAATTGATTATATCTCAAGTCTTACCGGTGTTTAAAAATTACAAAATTTGCCTGTTAGGAGACCGAGAATTTTGTTCTATTAAACTAGCAAATTGGCTCAGAGAGCAGAATGCATCTTTCTGTCTTCGTCTGAAAAAGAATGAATTTGTTGAAGTCGAATCTGAGATTTGGAAAGAGTTAAATGATTTAGGTTTCTCACCAGGAGTTTCGGGGTTTTTCCAAGGAGTTAAAGTGACCAAACAAAAAGGATTTGGCAATTTTAATGTGGCTTGTAAATGGAAACGTAAAATTCAAGGAATAGCACCAAAAGAAGCATGGTTTATTATTACAAATTTAGCTACATTAGAGTTAGCGTTAGCGAAGCTCCTCCCTTAGGAGGCTCGCTGCCTATAGAAGAAGATTCGATATAGAAGAAATGTTTCGGGACTTTAAGAGCGGAGGTTATAATTTAGAAGAGACGAAGGTCTCAGATAAACGCTTAATATCTCTAATTTTATTAATAGCGATACGGCTTAAGCCGTTAGGCGCTTCGCCTATCGCCTACACATCTGCCACAATACATGGACAACAAATTAAACAAAAAGGTGTCCAAAAATATGTGGGTCGCGTGAAAGAATACGGACGTATTGAAAGGCGACATAGTAGTTTTTATATTGGATTATATGGTCAAACATGGGTTAATTTCATGGAATCATCTGAAGATTTAGTCACGGAATTAATGAGATTACATCGCAATAAATGGAAGTATTATCAACGAGGTCTAAGAGCTATGGAGCTTATTCTATCTGCATCCTAGCCCTTTTGTCGCCCCGTCAGCTTCCTATCTATCCAGTTGTCGTATTTTCTTTTGATGAACCAAAACGGCAAGAACGAAAACAGTATCAAGTAGAGTTTCCAAATTTAAAGGTACTGGAGTTTAACTTTACAGCAATCCAACTAAATCAGCTTAATTGGCGAGATTTTCTAGAACACAAAAATCCAGTAGCAGCAGCTTTGATGGTGAGTCCAGTCCTGTAGGCGGGTTTCCCGTCGTAGGGAACTGGCGAACCCGAAGGGCGAAAATGCGAATTGCACCAGAAGATAGAGCGAAGGTGAAAGCAGAGTGTTTGCGATTGCTCGCAACTTTACGGCTCGATCCGGCTCGAATCAAATTAATTTCTGGATTTGTGGATACTTACTTAAAGTTAAATGCGTTAGAAGAGCAGGTTTTTCAGCGTGAGCTTGATAGTATGGGTCTAAAGCAGGAGGAAAAAGTTATGGAAATTGTCACGAGTTGGATGAAAACTGGAATGGAGCAAGAGGCACAAAAGCTAGTTCTCCGACAGTTAAATCGTCGCTTAGGTACAATTGAGCCATCCTTAGAGCAACGTGTTCGTGAGTTACCTTTGGATCGAACTGAGGCTTTGAGTGAAGCTCTGCTGGATTTTGTTGAAGTATCAGATTTAGAGAATTGGTTGGAGCAAGCTCGCAGTTAAGGGAGCTCTAAGAAATAAATTACCCAATCTTGTGGGACGGGCGTCCTCGCCTGTCCTATGTTAGTGGCGGGCTAGAAGCCCGCACCACAAGAGAAAATTGAATATTTTTTATTTGGAAGTTCCTAAGCCGAGTACGGCTTGCGCCGAAGCGATTGCGTAGTCTAAAGTTAGCAAAAATTTACATCATTCGGTGAATTAACTGGCACAAAATAGTGGCACATTTACCCAAATCGCAAAGATGATGTAAGAGTCGCGCCGATAGCGTGCTGCTTATGTCACCAAACCTCGATCCTCCACTTAAAATAGAACTTTGGCTACCATCCTCTCATCCCGATTTACTACAAGGACTCGATTTGTGGCTAGATTTGGGTTTGATATCTGATGCTCAAGTGCGGCAAATTTGCCGAGAACATTTAGTATGTCGTGTGGTGTTGCAACCTCAAGTACTACCAGAACCACAACAACTAGTTACGCCTAGTCCTGTAGAGAAATTACCTGTAACGTCTCTACCTGAAAGCAAACGTTCGCCCTTGGCGCAAGCCGTACCCGGCTTATCGCAACCTCAAAAACCCAACATTCTTGCCCGGATGTTACAGTCACTAGGGGAAGAATTAAGCGTCCGTTGGCTGCTGTTCTTAGGGATGTTCTTGGTTGTGTTGTCCTCTGGGGTACTTGCTGCTAGCCAATGGGATAAGTTTCCCGCTTTTGGGCAATATGGAGTTTTGCTTGCCTACACCTTAAGTTTTTGGGGAGTTAGCTTTTGGACTGGCAAACAATCTAATCTTGGCTTGACGACTAAGGCATTGCTGATTGTGACTCTTTTGTTGATCCCTGTGAACTTCTGGGCAATGGATAGTTTTCAACTATGGCAAAATCCTTTGAACTGGATTGTCATTGCTATAGCTTCGACTGTCCTTACAGTTGTTACCATCTTATCTAGTCACAATCGGGTATTTGAAACTAATATTTCAAAATCTATTTTATTTAATATCTTAGGGCTGTCATACTTGCATTGGGGTTGGCAATTACTGGGGTTTCCTCTTGTAGCTGTATATTGTGCAACTGTAGGAACAGCGATCGCTAGTATTTATCGCCTTAATTATAAGAATTCGACAACTCCTACAAAAAAATCAAGTATTAATTTATATACATTTGTCATTATTTATGCGTTAATTATACTTATAGGAAGAGCAATCTTCATTGCCAATGTCGAGATTCAGCAACTAGGATTAGCGCTTGGTATTTGTGGCTCTTTAATAACTTGGTTATCATCTCCCCCAACCCCCGATCCCAGAGCAGATCCCTTATCCCCGTCTCATCTTTCCTGGGAACCTGTTGGTGGTGTCTTATTATTGCTAGGATGGCTAGTATCGGTAGGTTCGCCATTTCCTTGGCAAGCCACAGCAGTAAGTTTTTTGGGTTTGTGGTTTTTCAAGCGTCGCTTGCATCGTGGTGGTGTGAGAGCAGATGTTGGAGCAATTTTTGTTATTGGGCTAGAGACAATTTGGCTGTGTTGGCGGTTAGTACCTGAAAATTTCCAGCAAAATCTTGTCACTCTGGCAACTCGACTGGTGGGTTCCCAAAATGCACCTTGGCAATTGTTGAGTGTTGCTTTATTTCCCTACGTTATTGTTATGTTGGCATTGGCAGATAGATTTTATCGTACCCACAAGGTGAAATTGGCTCATTTTGCGGAATTGCTAACATTGCTATTTGGGGTTCTGCTGACAGCTATGAGTTTGGCAAATCCTACACTTCGTTCTATCAATTTAGTTTTATCCACCATCACTTTATGGAAAGTTAGTCAAAGACATCCTCGTACAAGGGATTATTTGGTATACATGACCCAAATATCTCTTGTGCTGACAATTTGCTCGGTAGTTGACCGCCTATTACCAACTTTAACTCAGGAAGTCTGGGCAAGTCTTTTGTTAGTTCTTGCCATTGCAGAGTGGTTATTCAGTCCGGGGCTTGGAATCTGGCGGCGTAGTGCTTGGCATATGGGTACGGGGTTAGCGGTACTCAGCTACATTCTATTTTGGGAAAATGCTAATCTAGCCTGGATTGGTTCTGGTAATGGTAGAGAACAGTGGGGTCTTATTTGGTTGGCAATTCCAATGACACTCACGAGTCTTGCAAGTTGGGGATATAAAACTCAAACCAGTGCTGCATCGCGTTCCATGTCTAACATTTTGTTGAGTATTGCTGCTTTGGGGCTGGCTCAGTTACTCACTTTGCCTTTGATTGGAGGTCGGTTAATTGGTTTGGTTGTCGCCGTCGCTTTGATGTTGGTTAATACGTATTATTTGCGACACACTTCATGGGCGATAATGACTGTGGGTTACGGGTTGGGTGCGATCGCTGCTTTATTATGGGAAGGTGTGCCTGGATTCTCAAGACTATCAACTCCTGGTTGGTTTTTGATAGGAGCAGCGACCATCACTATTTTGTGGATATTACGTAGTTTATTAAATAAAAAAATAACACAAAGCTCTGAGGAGACAGAGAATCAAGAGACTCCTGTTGCTCCTTCAAGCTTGCCACAAATTTATGCGATCGCATTTGATAAATGGGCGATTGCGTTATGCACGGCTGAGTTATTGTTACTCAGCGCTCACTCTTTGTTCGTCTATCAAAACCTAGTAGAGCCAGGATTTTTGTATTTAATTTCCAGTGCGATCGCATTATCAGCAATAGTCTATCGTAGTTGGCAGCAACCCAATGATTGGGGATTTTATGGCATTGGTTGGTGTCTGGAATTATTAGTCGCTGAATTACTTGGTTTTAGCGAACATTCTCTCATCCAGATAGCAATCGCCAACGTTGCTTTAGGCTTAATGACTCAACTTTTAGGAGAGTGGTGGCAAAGACGACACCAATTGGCAAAACTTCCAAACCGTTGGCACATTTTACCCTTAATGTACGGAGTTTTTGGTGTTTTGCTGCGATCCCAAACCTTAACGAACTGGACTGGTTTATCATCCTTTGCTGTGGCTTTAATTGCTATTGGTGTGGGGAGACGCCACCAAAAATATAAACCATTGGTTTACTTAGGGCTGATTGGAGTTTCAGTTGCAGCATACGAACTTTTGTTATACCAACTCTTACAAGCTTCAGGAGGAGCCTATGGCGATGGTTTCATTGCCATGTCCGTTCTTGGAACTGGTATTATGTATGCCTATCGTGTCCTTTCGCCTTGGCTGTTGAAGTACTTACGTTTAACCAGTCAAGAACTCAACGTCGTTGCTCATATTCACTGGTTTTTGAGCAGCAGTTTGTTAGTTGCTGCTTGCTTTAGCACTGTAGAAGCAAAAACTCTTGGTTTGGGAACGGGGTTATTTTTAATTCGTTACGCTATCTTTCAAGGTAGAACTCAGTCGGAAAATCCCGATAGGAAAGCAATTTCCTTATCTTCTCTCTGGGTTTACATTGGTTTACTCCAAATCGCTTGTTTGAGGGCTTTTTTACCAGACATTCCAATTATAAGATTGTTAGAGAAACAGTTGCCTCCATGGGAAGGTGCGATCGCATCAGTCGTTGCTTATTTCCTCTACATTTTGCCTTGGGAAACTTGGGGGTGGTCTCAAACACCTTGGCGTATGTCAGCATACTTCCTCCCACTGATATTTTTATGGCAAACTAGAGTAGAAGTTTCACCAATAAGCTTGCTGATTGCTGCTAGCTTTTATACCATTATTGCCAAAACGGGTCATAAATTCCGTTTAACTTATATCAGTTTGGTTCTAGGAAATTGGGCATTGTTCCGTTGGTTTTTAGTCTTAAATTTCACCGCTCCTTTGTGGTATGTTACCTCTATTGGTTTATCAATACTATATGTTGCTCAATTTGAACCCGAGCTGAAATTACCCAACATGAAATCCTCCCGTCATTTTTTGCGGCTTTTGGGTTGCGGTCTGATTTGTGGTTGGGCGATCGTGTTTAATCAATATGCGCCTTTAATACCTGGTGTTTTCAGTCTCATAGCTGTCTTTTCTGGATTAGCATTGCGCGTCAGAGCTTTTCTTTATGTTGGCGTCACTGCCTTTTTTATTACAAGTTTCTATCAACTCGTACTGTTGAGTTTGCAATATCCATTTTTTAAATGGGTTGTTGGCTTGTTTGTTGGGATTGCACTCCTGACCATCGCTGCTAATTTTGAAACTCGTCGCGAACAATTGAATTCTTTACTTCGGAACGCTAACCAGCAATTACAAGCTTGGGAATAACATAGTAATCCTATCTGATTTGTGAAAATTTGAGTGTCTAGATCCCCGACTTTTCAAAGAAATCAGGGCTCTAACTGTTTGCAAATGATTTAGGATTGCTATATATTAGAAAATATGCACGGCTACATTCCTCCATCGCGCTTTTTTCCGTACTTGACTTGGACTGATGTTCGAGCAATGCCAAATAAAGAAAATGTTGTCTTAATCCAACCAGTAGGAGCAATAGAACAACATGAACCTCATTTACCACTAATTGTTGATGCGGCAATTGGTGCGGCTGTTTTGAAAAAAGCTTTGGAAAAACTAAACGATAACATTCTAGTAAAATATAATTACCAAAAACCGGATAAAATAAGAAAGATTGCAGACTAAAATACTGGAAAGGGGGCGCAATGGAACGGCAAAGGTATACGGTGCGGTTAAGTAGGGAAGAGCGGCAGGAATTAGAAGCGATCGTGAAGAAAGGGAAAGGAGGTGCCCATAAGATTCGCAATGCCCAGATACTTTTACATAGCGATGAGAATGGTGAGCCTCTGACGGTTGAAGCGATCGCCAAACTACTGCATTGCAATAAAGATACGGTGTGCGAGGCACGCAAACGCCTAGTCGAGCGTGGTTTTGCGGCAGCACTTGAGCGCAAAAAGCGTGAAAATCCGGCGATCCCAAGGTTGTTTGATGGTGAAGCGGAGGCCTGGTTGATTGCGCTGGCGTGCAGTAGTCCGCCGGAGGGTCGTGGCAGGTGGA
This sequence comes from Scytonema hankhaensis NUACC26, assembly GCF_045865695.1. Taxonomy (NCBI): domain Bacteria; kingdom Bacillati; phylum Cyanobacteriota; class Cyanophyceae; order Nostocales; family Scytonemataceae; genus Scytonema; species Scytonema hankhaensis. Next base: position 98,045 of record NZ_BAACAP010000248.1, on the reverse strand, counting down.
CATTACAGATGCTGGCTGACCGCGTGGTAGAACTAAAGATTGTGCCGCATTGTACAGCTAATACAGTGCATGAGGTGCTAAAAAAAACGAACTTAAACCCCATTTCCGCGAGTGTTGGGGGCAACCGCCGGAACAGGACGCGGACTTCGTAGCCGCAATGGAAAACGTGTTGGAGGTATATCATCGTCCTTACGATGCTGATTTTCCCGTGATTTGCATGGACGAACAACCGATACAACTCGTGAAGGAAACACGCACGCCACTACCGATGGAACCTGGAAAACCTGAACGATACGATTCTGAATACGAACGCAACGGTACCGCTAGTATCTTCATGTTCTGTGAACCAAAAGCAGGAATTCGTAATGTTTCTGCCCATGAACAACGCACCATGACCGACTGGGCTCAACAGATAAAACATCTCCAAGGGTGTGCAATACCCAAATGCCAAAAAGGTCGTGCTCGTATGTGATAACCTTAACACCCACAAACCCGCCGCTCTTTACAAAACTTTCCCACCAGAAGAAGCAAGACGCCTTCTCAATCGTCTCGAAATCCATTACACCCCAAAACATGGCTCTTGGCTCAATATCGCCGAAATCGAACTTGCCACTCTGACACGCCAGTGTCTCGACCGCCGTATCCCCGATCTTCCTACCCTCCAAGCTGAACTCAACGCATGGAATACACAACGCAATAACCTTCACTCCACCATCAATTGGCACTTCACTACCACTGAGGCAAGAATCAAACTCAAACGCTTGTATCCGGTTATTGATGATTAAGGTCTACTAGTATACCTTAAGATAAATTATGCAAAAATCAGAGACTATTGTTTATCCAGTTCATTATCGATTGGTTGTACGACGGAATGACACTTGGCATTTCACTAAAGGTGACGTGTTCGTTAATTTGTTTAATGTTCCAATTCTTGAACAAAAAGATTTATTTGCTGTGTTTGGTACAACGATGAAAGAAGTTGCTACTGAGCTTCGACGAATCAATAACGGACATCCCGGCTTCTATATAGCGGACATTAAAAACAAAAAGTACTATTACTGTGGTATCCAATGGGAGGATGTCAAAGCTAAACTTCAAGAATTGGGCATTGGTAGACCAGATCCTATGGAAGCTTGAAAGTTCAGATTGTACTCCTGACCATCGCTGCTAATTTTGAAACTCGTCGCAAACAATTGAATTCACTGCGAAGCAATGCTAAAGGGCAATTACAAGCTTGGGAATGATAGCATATTAGAGGTTTTAAATCATTTACAAATCGTTTACATTGCAAGCATCCTCTATTATCTCACAGACCCAATTCATATATTGTGAATCTTCAATTGCTTCACACAACTCATCTATCCAATTGAAATATATAGCGGTTCTCACTTGAATGAAGTACAGATTTATCCGCTACGGGCTGCGTTCGTCTGCGGTTCCAAAACTTTTTTATGTATTGCACTCTGCTGCTGAATTAGATTTCAATCAACCCAATTTACAACTCGTAACTCAGGAATTTGTTTAAAATGTCTGATATTTCGTGTCACTAATATAGCTCTATTCGCTAAGGAAATACTCGCAATTAACAAATCTGCTCTTCCAATTTTACGTAGTTTTGATACTGTACGTAAACGCTCAAATTCATCTGCGGCTCTTTGACTGATGGGAACAATTAAAAGTTCTGCTAACAATTCTTCTGTGCGAAACAAAAGCTCTTGCGCCCTCAATAAACTTTCACCAGTTTCTGCTTTGATTAGATAATCAATGCGTCCGCGCAACATTTCTGCTTTTGTAATTATGGTAATTCCTACTTCTGAATTTTCAACAGCATTTAACCGGGTAACAACATTTGTATTCCCAGCATAGAGATGGGTTAGAGTATCAGTATCAAGCAAATACATTTACATTCCAATTACTCATCAACTTCAGAACGTCCTCTCGCTTGATAAATACTTGTTCTCAATTGAGCAAGCGATGTATCATCGGCAAAAGCTCCTACCTGCTGAAGTAGGGTGGAACGACTACTTTGAGCACGCAACCAATCATCAATAGCAACTTTCAAAAACCTCCATTCGTTTTCAATTTTACGACCGGGAAGCTTTCCTTGTAAAGCTTGACGCTGTAAAGTTTCCATCGGCAGACGTAAATATTCTGAAACTTCTTCAAGGGTAAGAACTTCTGGTAACGTGACTCGCTCCATAAGCTGACTTCACAAAGCTTTACTTATTATAGAATTGTAGCACAGATTGGGACTTGTGATTGAGCTTTATCCTCAAATATAACGGTTTTCAATTGGGTGCAATACATAAAAAATTTATGGAACCGCAGCCTGTAGCAGCCCGTAGCGGATGAATCTGTACTTCATTCTAGTGAGAACCGCTATATCTTCGTTAATGTAATTTCTATTTTACCTTAAGATAAATTATGCAAAAATCAAAGACTATTGTTTATCCAGTTCATTATCGATTGGTTGTACGACGGAATGACACTTGGCATTTCACTAAAGGTGACGTGTTCGTTAATTTGTTTAATGCTCCAATTCTTGAACAAAAAGATTTATTTGCTGTGTTTGGTACAACGATGAAAGAAGTTGCTACTGAGCTTCGACGAATCAATAACGGACATCCCGGCTTCTATATAGCGGACATTAAAAACAAAAAGTACTATTACTGTGGTATCCAATGGGAGGATGTCAAAGCTAAACTTCAAGAATTGGGCATTGGTAGACCAGATCCTATGGAAGCTTGAAAGTTCAGATTGTACTCCTGACCATCGCTGCTAATTTTGAAACTCGTCGCAAACAATTGAATTCACTGCGAAACAATGCTAAAGGGCAATTACAAGCCTGGGAATGATGGCGAGATCGTGTGTTTCATGTGATAAACTTTCATTTCCATGCACAAGTAATCTCCCAATTAGTCCCTTTGGCGTTGAGCAATCACAAAGCTATCCAGATTGCTCATCAAAGATTCTATATCTTGGTTTGTTTCGACTAATAGTTCTTCAAGGGGCTGCTCGTTCACTTTAATGTCCTCTAGTTTACACATTTGCTGATTGAGAACAAAAAAGACAATTTTGAGCATTGAGGGCTTGCAAGAATTTTCCATGCAGATCGAGATATTAGGACATTTGTAGTCTACTCCTACCATATCTCGGCAATTTAAACCCATTGGTCAGTACATAAGGTGGTAACTTCTACACTTATTAATTCATATCTAATTTAAAGCAATTGTACAATCCTCAGCAAAGATCATACATTGTGAGAAAATAGATGACGAAGTGGAGGAAAATTTATGATAAGTTTCATATGCGATCGAGTTATAGATTTTGATGCTACCCAAGCATATGAAGCTAAAGATATTGAAGAACCGATCGCTCGATTAAAATCCGGTGCAGAGTTGGGAAGAAAAGTTGTAGTTGTACTGAGAAGTGCCCATTACTTAACCACTCAAGCGTTCGTAATTCTTTACAATTACATTCAGACTCCAGCTGTATCAAATATAGTTCTGGTACTCGTTTCTACTGACCAATCGAGAATATAGCGGTTATCACCTAACTTTGTGAAAAAAATGATACAAAGCAAAGAGTAAATCAGTTAATGAAACTAAAATTGGTAAGTCTAGCAGGAATACTAATATTGGTGTTAAGTTTAAGCGCTTATGCACAAAGCAAAAGACTGGTATCTGAAGGCGATCGCCAGGGAGTGACATGGAAAGTATATCTATTAAATAAGAAACTTACTAAGACTGTGAAATTAAGCGGTGAAACTAGGCGACTGTACTTAGTGAATTTAGAAGTCTTTAACAGCTCCAGGAGTTCCACCAGTTGCTGCATATCAAATACTATATTTTCATCCAATTTCAACTCTCCACTCACAGCAAACCAGTCCCCCTGGCGTTGAATCTTCATCTGAAAATCGTTAAAGTCAGCACGGTGACCGATGCGGAATTTTTCGCCTTCTGGCCATTCCAGAATTATACTGTCCTCCAATGCTTGCAGTTCTTGCAGCAGTTCCAAACAGTTCTCAAGTTCGTTCACCAACCATTCACCCTCTCGTTCTTCGTGACGGGTTAAGGTGGGACAAGCTGCTACAACAGCATTGGCTAGTTGCTTCTCTTCACTTAAATTGCGCGTTGTTTGCAAGCGCGTACCTTCAACCTCTGCAATCACGGTTTCACCGCCCGTACCCGGATTGTAATAAGGACCTCCTCCATCAAACGGTCGAACTAGTATGGCAACTTTCAACCCATCCCCTGCAGGTAACAAGTGAACGTGAGGAGTGGGTTTTGCTGAGACTTCTTTAGCATTTTCCAACCCACCACCAATATCAGAATGTACGGTGACAATTCCAGAAACTGCATTGATCGCGGCTAAGACTCGATCTTTGGCTATAGCAGGGACTTCCAACCGATTTTCCTTACCAAGAATTTCTGCAATCCGTCGATGTCCAGCACTGATTTCGATCGCTTTTATCCGAGTGGGCGTTTCTTTTATAGCCAGGATTTCTTGTTTTTCTGGTAGTTTGGGAAAAAATTCCAAAGTTAAGCGATTGCGTTCGCGAAGCGGCTGCTTTGCAGCATCGCCCTTGGCGCAAGCCGTACCCGGCTTATCGCTTTTTTTCACCAACAATTCCGGTTCTCCTTTCACTATTTCTACACGAGTTGTTGGAGAATTTTCCCAAAATACAAAAGGATGCCCTACTAACTCCAAAATCGCTTTTTCGTTTAAACTATATTCAGTTTTTCCGTAATATCCATGAGAGTTATCGTGGTAAGTTTCAATATACGCACACAATCTTAAATCTTGAGGAGTGATATAATTGAACTCACTCAGATTATTGCTCAACCGCTTCAAAGCTATAGGACGACCCACACCCCAAGCCCCTTTAGCATTTATTTTTTGTTCGCGAGGCTGTAACAAGCATTTATTGGAATAGAAAGTAATAAACCAAGCCAAGCGCAATTCCAAATTAATTTTAGATGGTGATTGCGGTTCCTTCTGGATATTAGCCAGCGCCTTCAAGCTAAATTCCCAAGGTTCTTGAGGTTGAATCAAGTTAACAATACTTTCTATCTCGATATCTTCAAGCAATATCTCTGCTTTCGTTTCGTAATGACTGTCTGGAATCAACCGAGATAGCAATTCTGCTGCTTCCATCGCCACCCAGTCATAACCAGAAGCCATAGCGTGTTTATATAAATGTTCTAATAACTTGGGCAATCGTTTTTTTGCCTGCTCGATGTCCATCCAGTAAAGGCACAGACAACAGAACAGTGTTTCTAAACTGTTACCATTAATTAAAGAAGGAATATAAGCATCGACAATAAGTATTGTTTGTTCAACATCACCCTGTTGAACTTGCAAGACTATTTCCAGTCTCGAATAAACTAACTTGAGCCAATGCTTGGGTTGGCATGAAATCAAACTAGCATATTCTTCTGCTTCGCGAAGACGTTCCGGCGAATCATCTTTCAACAAAGCCAAGATAAAAAACAATCCGCTTATAGTGTTAAAGTATATTGGTCGTTGACTTTTACCTTTTTTATGGGCTTTGAGACCAGCTGTATAATACTCAATAGCTTTGTCGTTCTCACCACGTGAGAAACTCAGCCAACCCCAATAGACAGTAGCATGGTGTTGATACTCATCCAATATACATTCCAAACTCTGTTGAGCTTCTTGGATGTGTCCTCTTAAAAGCAGTTGTTCTGTTAAAAGCAGTTGCAGATCGTGTGAAGGATCTATAGAAGAACAATGTTCTTCAAGCAATGCAAATGCGTCATCAGCTGGCTTGCATTTCAATGCAGCACTCGACAAAATGCTAGATATAGCTTTCTCATACAATTCTTCAGGTAGAGTGCGAAACCAATCTGCATCAAATGGATTATTGCACACCTGCTCAAAAATATCTTCTATTGATATATTCTCTCGCGTATTGTATTTCTTGTAATTTTCAAGTTGCTCGTTAATAAAATTGAGGTTATGGCTATAAAGACCAATACGGACTTCCCGAATCAATTGGCTCTTACTTTTAAAAAACCGAGGTCCACCTTGCCATTGAGTTTTGATGGGTAATTTGTCCTGTACTGTTTTAACAAATACGTTAAACCTTCCCGTTTTCACTGCATCGCGAGTCGCAATTTCTACAAGCAAAGGATGACACTGAGGACCGAAGCCAATAGGTTGCACTAACAATCCTGATGCTAACAGTTTGTCAAGATAAGGTTTTAAATTTGAAGCATTGAAAAGTAGACCATTTTCGTTACGTGCGCCAGTATATGTAAAACAATCTAGAAATGTAGTTCTATTTATAGGCTCGTAAACAACTGAAAACAATTGGATTATACTTTGTTCTAATGTTGATAGCTGACGATAATCTTTAGCAAGTTGTGAGCGAAGCACTTCGCTGTCAATCTCAGAATTGCTTGTGGTATTCATCAGTTTTATGTATTTTTTATACAAAAATATTAGGTAATATTATAAACTATACTTGCTACAAAAAATTACTTAAAATTTATGAAGTTTTGTGACATGAAACTCAAGATCCCCGACTTCTCAAAGAAGTCGGGGATCTAACTAAGGGGATTAAACCAAATGGTCTTGTCAATAATTTTGATATAATGTAATATAAAATACCTTAAAAGGTCACCTAGAAGTACTCTTCCGAGTACCATCGTCGATTTTTTAAATCCAATGGATACAAGTTCGCCTAGTAGTCATAGTATTTATCTCCCTCTTGCTTGGTGAGTTGGTCTCCCAGTGAGAGGGAGACATTAGGAGGTTTTTATGCTCACCTGGGAAGGACGTGCTGAACTGTCAAGCATTGCTGACTTAAACCAGCTAAAAGTTGAACTCAATCGTTTACCGGCTGTGGATGTAGGAGACTACATTGTGGAACAGCCTACCGAAAAAAGAGCGATCGCATTCCGCTTGCTTAACAAAAACCAAGCAATTGCAGTTTTTGAGTACTTACCCTCTGAAATTCAAGAAGAACTGATTGAAGCACTTCACGCTACGCAAGTCTGTCAAATTGTAGAGGCAATGAGTCCGGACGATCGCGTAGAGTTATTTGATGAGCTACCTGCAAAAGTTGTCAAGCGCTTGTTGCAACAACTTAGCCCGGAAGAAAGGCAAGTGACAGCAACAATTCTCGGCTACCCTGATGGAACAGCTGGGCGCGTCATGACAACTAAATATGTCCGCTTGCAGCAAGGCTTAACAGTTGGAGAAGCCCTAAACAAAATTCGCCGTTATGATGAAGATAAAGAAACAATTTACTACGCCTACGTCACAGACGAAAATCGCAAGCTCGTGCGGGTAGTCTCCCTGCGTCAGCTATTGTTTACCATTCCTGATGTTTACGTCAGAGATGTAGCCAGCGATCGCGTCGTCAAAGTTAAAACGGAAACTCCCCAAGAAGAAGTTGCTCAATTAATGAAGCGCTACGACTTGATAGCACTCCCTGTTGTGGATCGCGAAGATAAACTTGTAGGAATCGTCACAATTGATGATGTAGTGGATATATTAGAAGAAGAAGCCACAGAAGATATTCAAAAACTTGCGGGCGTGAGTGGTGGTGATGAAGCCGCCTTATCACCTCCCCAAGTGACTCTCCGCAAGCGTTTTCCCTGGTTGTTGGTTAATATTGCCTTATATGTGGGAGCAGCGAGTGCGATCGCGCCATTTCAACAAGTCATTTCCGTAGTGCCAGTTTTAGCTGTCATTATGCCAATTCTATCCAATACCAGTGGTAACGTTGCCATTCAAGCCTTATCCGTAACAGTACGAGGATTAGGGGTTGGAGAAGTTACACCTAGAGATACTTTCAAAATTCTTCGTAAGGAAATTCTAGCAGGATTGGGGACATCTGTAGGGCTAGGATTATCCTTGGGCATACTCTCCTTAATTTGGTCGCCACCTCAAGAGAGATGGGTAGCAATTGTTGCAGCATTGGTAATGGCTGTTAACGTATTTGTTGCAGCCAGTATGGGTACAGTTTTACCAATGGGTCTCAAAAGGTTAAAATTAGACCCTGCATTGATTAGCGGACCGTTGTTAACTACGTTATTGGATGCTGTTGGGTTTCTCACTTTCTTAACCCTGATTTCGGTGGCTTTGAAAGTTTTTCGTTGAAAATGCCTATCACTCCAGCCCTTCTCCCTAAGGGAGAAGGCAGAGAGCCAAGGGACTTCCAAATAAAAAAATATGCAACTTTCTCTTGTGGTACGGGCTTCTAGCCAGCCACTGACACGGGACGGGCGAGGACGCCCATCCCACATTCGGGAATAATTTATTTCTTGGACATCCCCAATTACAGCCATTTTCAAGTAAATAGACCACATCTGTAAGGGCACAATGCCTTGCGCCCCTACCAACGGTGTGGTTCATTTAGGTGAAAACTGCTGTATATTACGGTAGGACTTTAAGTATTTTAATTAGGTCGTAACTCAGCGTCGATCCTCTGTGCAATGGAAGTCGCTTCAAGGCGAATCCGCTCCGGGTTAAGGGTAAGCATTTCACGTCTGTGCATAAGAACTTTCCCATCCACGATAACAGTATCAACGTCTTGGGCATCTGCTGTATAGACCAGATGGGAGATTGCATCGTAAATTGGGGTCAGATGTGGTTCGCTAAGCTGGACTTGAATCAGATCTGCTTGAAGCCCCACCTTAATCGCACCAATTTTATCTGCCAAGCCGAGTGCTTCTGCACCACCAAGTGTTGCCATACGCAAAACAGTCTTAGCAGGTACAGCAGTGGGATCGAGAGTTGTCCCTTTATGGATGAAGGCAGTAAGGCGGATTGCCTCCCACATATCAAGATCGTTGTTCGAGGCAGCTCCATCCGTACCCAAACCAACTTTAACTCCTGCTTTCAACATTGCAGGAATCGGCGCAAAGCCAGAAGCTAGTTTTAAATTCGAGTCAGGATTGTGGATAACACCAACACCGCGTTTCGCCATCAAGGCAATTTCACTTTCGTTAGGCCATACGACGTGCGCGGCAAAGACACGCGGTTCTAAGAAGCCGAGATTTTCCAAGTGTTGCACTGGGGTCGCGTTATAACGCTGTTGAACATCTTCTACTTCAGTTTTTGTCTCTGCTAAGTGAATTGTTAGAGGGAGATCATACTGACGTGCAGCCTCAATAGCTTGTGTTAGGTGCTCTGGCGAGACAGTGTAGGGAGCATGTGCAGCAATGGCTGGTATAATACGTGGGTTCTTGCCCTTCCAGCGTTTTACAAAATCTACAGCTGCGGCAAACGCATCATCCCACCCTTGAAAACCGGGGCTGGGAAAATCTATTGACGATGGTGCAATAATGGCACGCAAGCCGCATTCATTCACTACTTCAGTAGCAACATCTGGCTTAAAGTACATGTCAACAAAAGTCGTTGTTCCCCCCCGAATCATCTCCCAACAGGCTAGTTGTTCTCCAATGCGAATAAAATTTTCGTCAACGAACTTTGCTTCCGCAGGGAAGATATAATTCTGGAGCCAATCTTGCAACGCTAAGTCGTCCGCTAGACCCCGAAACAGCACCATTGCCGAATGAGAGTGACCGTTGACAAGACCGGGCATTAATACCATGCCTTCGCCTGGAAGCGTCCTGTCAGCTTTGTAAGATGTCAGGATTTTATCTCTTTTGTCTACCGCAATAATTTTGCCGTCCTCGATCGCAACTGCACCATTCTTGATAACAGGTTGTGCATCGTTCATAGTCACGACGAAATCACCACCAACAATCAAATCCACACTCCGCATTTTTTGAGAATCCGGATTGCTATTGCTCCATGCGATGACTATCTGACTGGAAAAGACAACAAACAACGTGCAAACGAAAAAAATTAATACCTTATAGTATTTTGGAGGCTGGCTTTTCACCTTATTATCCTCTTTTCGCTAATGGCTGTATTATCAGTCATTGCTAATAATAAGACACCTTTGCCTCTAGTAAAACTTTTTATACAATTTACTGAGTGGAAAATAGGGCAATGGGCATGGAGCATAGTCAGAAATAATTTATTGCCCATTGCAAGAGTGCCCATTTTCTTTGAGTGGTTGATATAACTTCAGATGTTAGGCTTATTTAAAATCCAGATTGCGGCACATCCCGTCCTACTCCCCAAATTAGCCCATTTGGCATAATTGCGTCTGTTAGATCGGCACTTGCTAAATTAGCACCCTCAAGTTTAGCGCCAGTTAAATCAGCACCGACTAAGTAAGCGCCTCTGAGATCGGCACCCCTTAAGTCTGCACCGCTCAGATCGGCATACCTAAGTTCGGTACTTCTTAAATCCATTCCTCGTAGATCGGCTCCTCTTAAATCACATACCGTACACTGTCGGGATTCTTGTAACTGTCTTATATTATCTGGATTCTCAATAGTAGGAATCTTTACGATTTCTGGGTGAATTGCGATCGGTTCTACAGTCTCTTTATAACTTAAAGAGAGAATTGCGATCGCACTCAATAAGCTGAAGCAATGCAAAGCGACTTTAGCTGTTTTTAGCCGCGAACTCGTTCGTACAGTGCCAATGGAATGGAAGGATTTGAGAAGACACAAAGCAGCGACAGCATTGGGGAAGCGATCTTGTGGTGATGGTGCAACCATCTTTTCCAACCAACAGACGAGTCGCGAATCAACTTGCGGAACGAGGGAGTTCAAATTAACGCGAAAAGTATCATCAATTAAATTGCCTACCTGAGTCGATCTTGTGTGTGTCAGCAAGCAAACAAGAGTGACTCCAAGGCTGTATAAGTCAGAAGCCAGAGTCAGAGAACGACCAAAAAGCACCTCTGGTGGCATAAATCCCAACGTACCTTTGACAGTACTGCTAGCAGATAGGTTTTCATTTCCAATTCTGGCTAACCCAAAATCTACTAAATAAACGTTGAGGCGATCGTCTACTAAAATATTTTCTGGTTTGATATCGCGATGAATAATGGGTGGGACTTGTTGTTGCAAGTAGACGAGAACTTCTAGAATTGCGATCGCAATGAGTTGAATACCCTCCAGTGTAAAATCCCGTGGTTCTGCTAAAGAACGAGCATCCTTATATTCTTGTACCAAGCAAAAACCACTATCGGTTTCAAATGTTGTAAGATACTTGGGAATTCGGGGGTGTTTCAGTTGCTGTAGCAAAGCAATTTCCTGTTGCAAAGCTTCATATGCATACCAACTCGATCCCACTTTAGCAAACTGAAATTGTTTAATCACGACTTTTTGCTGAGTTTGGAGACAAGTTGCTTTGTAAGTCACTCGTCCCCCGTTGAGATTATATCCTAACTGTTGTTCTACTAAATAACCTTGTTGAGAAAAATCGGGAAATTGATTGGCATAAGAATTTATTGAGTGATTGGAGATTTCGTTCATATGGATTTACACTTATTTTAAAGCCTTGCTTTTTTCCACCAAGCGGATAAATTCAGCCCGATAACCATCCAAATCTCTTCCTTGAGACTGACGCGCCCGTTGCAAAACACCATCAAAAGAGGCAGTTCCCTTGTCAGGAGAATTTCTCAGAATCATGCCAAATTCTGCAACAGCCGAGGCAAACTTCAAGTTTGTAGTTGCTTCATTCAATTTAACACCTCGGTCAACAACAGGATAAGTTAGGAGTTGAGAAGTGGACGCTTGGGGTTGTTTGTAGCGTAGCTTCACCTGCATAATTTCGTCATGACTTGAGAGACTTTTCTGTTGATATTTTAAAGAATCTATTCGTGGTAGCGGTACATCACTTTTTACTCCTGTCGGAATAATTTCATAAAGCGCTGTCACGGAATGTCCTGCACCCAATTCACCTGCATCTTTTTTATCGTCATTAAAGTCCCGATCTGCCAAAAGTCGATTTTCATATCCAATGAGACGGTAGCCTTGAACTTTGGTAGGATTAAACTCGACTTGGATTTTGACATCTTTGGCAATTGTCAAAAGTGTTGCCCCCATTTCTTTAACAAGAACTTTCTTCGCTTCAAGTAAATTATCGATGTAGGCGTAATTCCCATTTCCTTTATCAGCGAGTTGTTCCATTTTGGCATCTTGTAAATTACCCGTACCAAATCCTAGAACGGTTAAGAAAATCCCCTGTTCTCGCTCTTTCTCAATCAAACGTACCAATTCCTCATCACTCGTCACGCCAACATTAAAATCGCCGTCTGTTGCTAAAATAATGCGATTGTTTCCCGATTGCAGAAAATTCTCTCTAGCAATTTTATAAGCAAGTTGAATTCCTTCCCCACCTGCTGTTGAACCACCTGCTGCTAATTGTTCTATAGCATCAAATATTTTATCTTTTTGAGAACCTGGTGTGGGTGGTAAGACTAAACCCGCATTACCAGCATATACAACTATTGCGACTTTATCAGAATCTCGTAGCTCGTTAACTAATAAACGCAATGCTGACTTCAGCAAGGGTAATTTGTTAGGATCTTCCATTGAACCAGAAACATCTAGCAAAAAGACTAGATTGTTAGCAGGCAAATTTTCTGTAGAAATTTGTTTAGATTGCAAACCAATTTGAACGAGTTTATGTTTGGGATTCCAGGGTGCATCGGAAACCTCTGTTGTGACAGAAAAGGGTTTGTCGCCATCGGGTAGGGGATAATCATAAGAAAAGTAGTTAATCATTTCTTCAAGGCGGACTGCATCGACTGGTGGCAATTGACCCTGGTTGATGAAGCGCCGGATATTGCTATATGAGGCGGCGTCTACATCAATTGAGAAAGTGGAAAGAGGATTGGCGCTGACACTCTGAAACGGATTGTCTCCGTTGTGTTTGTACCCCTCGCGGTTCTGACTCAAGGAGCGATCGCTCTGTTGAATAGATGACGTCTGATTTAGCAATGGTGTTCCCATATTTGCCACGGGAGATGTCGCTAGGGGACGAGATACTGAGTTTTTTGGCGCTGCACGTTTAAGTGCAAGTCTTGGAGGTTGTTGGTGAAGTTCTGGGGCTGTTCGATCTGCTGCTGCTGGTGCCGATCCACTTATGGTAGTCTCAGGTTGACTGCAAGCAACCAGATTTCCCAGTAAAACAGCCATTCCCAACAGAGCAAGTGAGGAGTGCAGGTGATTCATAAGTTCTGCTAAGTTAGAGTTGAAAATATGTATAAATGGGGAAGTAGGGGCGAAGGGGTTTTCCTAGTTCTACAATTCCTGTCTGACTTTTTACTGCTTGGTTACGGAAAATGTAACGCTTGACATTCTGTAGGTTGGGTTGAGGAAGGAAACCCAACATTTATAAATATTCCCTCAGAATAGAATTCTCTTGCTATACAAACAAAGTCCGCCTACGCGGACTAATTTTCTCGTTTTCTCGTTACCTGTGAGAGCCAAAGATTTGCGTACAACATCTTGGCTTTTTCTCAATAAGGTATTAAGAAACTTTTTCCTGCTACTTTTAAATCATGAAGTTTTGTTAAGAAATCAGAGTTTTGCGTAAAACTTACACACTTATTTAGAAATCCGCTAGGAGCACTTGGAGTGTGCAAGCAATATATGAGTTCCATACCCCTGGATTGGCGTTTACAACAGCTAGTAACAAAAGTTCAAGAGCAACCAACTGACAGTTCTTGCAGAAGGAAAGCTTTGTATATCCTCTTTAAGGAAATTTATCAAGCGCCCACTCTTTGGCGTGCTAGAAACTATTATCCAGATTGGTCTGACTTTTATGAAGAACATTACAGAGAAGCGCTCCAACAAGTTATGCTTGAGTTTTTTAAAGGAATTGACAAGTACAATCTACAAAAGCCTGTGATGGCTTGGATCAATGAAACCTTAAAATATAGATTCAAAGATATTCTTCATAAAGACGCTAGCAAAGGAATAACTTCAAAAGCTAAAAATTCGGTACAAATTATATCTCTAGATCGATTAGATACTTTTATTTCGGAAAGGTTAATTTCTGGAAAAGACAAAGTACCTGATGAAGAATTATTAAGAAAATGTTTGGAAGAAGACCTTGATAATATTTTTAAAAACAAGCATATCAAGGGTCATCCCCAAGCTAGTTTTCAATACATAGCTATAGCTCGGCTAGATGGTCAAGGATGGAAAGAAATCTCTAAGGATTTAGGAGGAATTAAAATTTCAACACTTTCTAGCTTTTATGAGCGTAGTCTAAAAAATTTTATTCCGGTTCTCCAGAATAAATTAAACTCGTAGTTTAAAGCTAAATAGAAGGAGCAGATGATGAATAAAGATTCTTTTCCAGTTATACTTTCTTTTGAAGCACATTCACTTGCCCAAGAGAATAGTAAACAGCATCAACATTTAGAAAAAGCTAAGCAAGTTTATCTCAATACTTTAGCAATATATGCAGTAGAGTTTTATTTTCAAATAATGGCTATTGAAACAGACTATGATAAAAGTGATAGTTACAATTTGCTAACTAGAAAATTGAGAGATATAGCAGATTTATATGTAAAAAATTTAGGAAAGTTTGAGTGTTGTCCCGTGTTACCATATGCTGATATTTTGAAGGTACATCCAGATGCTTGGGATAACCGAACTGGTTACATAGCCGTGCAGCTAAATCAATCTCTCAAAGAAGCAAAACTAATAGGATTTACTCCAGAAGTAGCATCCAAAAAAGGAATCGTTCCTTTAAGCGAATTGCGTTCAATGGAAGAATTTACTAAGTACTTGAGTCAAAAACAAGATGTGGATTTGGAAAAATGGTTAAAAAATATTTCTAATGTTTTTACCAATGGTTGGCAAGCAATAGAACCAGGAATATCAGTATTATTGACTCAGCAAAGAGAAGGCTTGGCTGGTGCGTTTCGTCGTGGCGGACAATCGGAAATAGTCGATCCAAACCTTCCTGAAAGTGTTAAGCGTTGGATTGCACAAGTGTATGCCAGTCAATCTATTACCGAGCGATCGCAAGCAAATTCTTTAGCTGACTTAGATCCTAGTTCAGCATTAACGCAACTTATAAAATCAACTCAAGACGTAGAAATTCAATGGCAAGCTGCTGACTATTTATGGCAGATAAATCCAAACTATTTTGATGCTGGACAAAGAGGATTTAAGGATTTAGGTGTACAGTTAGCAGGTTATCCAGTTGCACTCATACTTACCATTTTACCGATACATAGTGCTATGAGAGCAATTCGTCTACAAGTATCAATGACTGATCTCTCTTACCTACCTTCAGGTCTCAAGTTGATTGTGATGGATGAAAGTGGCAATCTCATTAAAGAAGTTTCAGCCAGGGAGAAAGATAATTACATTCAATTTAAATTTATAGCTGATTCAGGAGATCGTTTCAGTGTCAAAGTTGCTTTGGCTGATGCTAGTATCACAGAGTTTTTTACAGCTTAAATCTGGGAAAGAGATGCCTCATCATGATTTATACTATTTGCGTAAAAACCTTAGCTTTTTCAGAAATAAGTAGTGAGAAGGTAAGCAAGTATTGCTTACTCAAATTCACAAACGTTAAATATGTCTTTAAAAGTCATTAAATCATGTTTTCAAGGACAACAAGACTCCCAAAAAGATGTATTGACAGATACAAAACAATAATGATAACGCTCTTAACTTGAAAATGGAGTTTTAAGAGTAACAACTGTATGTTATGGATAGACCGTTTCAAACAATCTTTTGTAGAGGTTCACTATGAAGCGTATTGTTGAGTTTCCACTTCTTGAAGGTGGTTCCGTTCTTGTAGAAGTGGATGTGCCAACAAACAATCGTATAAGTCTTACTGATGAAGTTGCACAAAGAGCTCAAAAGAACTTTGAGGAAGCATTAGACAACATCAAACCAGTTGCTAATGCGATTACTAAGAAATTACACAACTTGAGTAAGCCTGCAGAAGAAATTGAGGTGAAATTTGGGATCAAAATGACAGCCGGATTAGGAGCTGTTATTGCATCAGGGAGTGCTGAAGTTAACTATGAAATTACACTAAAATGGAAAAGGGAGTCTAAAGATGGTAGCACCCCTTGAGTCTTGCCTTGTCAGAATTTACGCGAAATCGGGAAATGTGATAGGCGGTGGTTTATTAGTCTCGCCCAACTTCATAATTACCTGCGCTCACGTAATTTCTACTGCCTTGGGATTGCCAGAGGATAGTACTGTTATACCTGACCAAACAGTACTATTAGATTTTCCACTTTTGGAAGAAGAAAAGCAGTTATTGGAAGCGCGGGTGGTCTTTTGGCGACCTTGCAATCCTAATGATAAGTATGAAGATATTGCTGGCTTAGAGTTGAAAACGCCTGTTCCTGCTGAGGCTACACCTATGTGGTTATTGCCATCAGAAGACTTGAGCGGTCATCATTTCCAAACGTGTGGTTTTCCATTTGGGGAACCCAATGGTGCTTGGGCTACTGGTGTGTTACGGGGACGCACTGCTAAAGGTTGGGTTCAGCTTGAAGATGTCAAACAACAAGGTTTTAACTTAGAGCCTGGTTTCAGTGGAGCGCCAATATGGGATGACACTCTAGGTAGGGTTGTTGGAATAGCAGTGGAAGGTCGGTACAATAACCGACCAGAAGCCAAAGTTGGCTTTATGATTCCTGCCAAGATATTGGTTGCAGCATGGGATAAACTATGGGAGCGACCTTGCCCTTATCGCGGTTTGTTCGCCTTTCAAGAAGAACACGAACAATTCTTTTTTGGACGGGAAGCTTTTACAAAACAATTGGTGGAAGCTGTTCAACAAGAACCTTTGGTGACAATTCTAGGTCCAAGTGGTAGTGGTAAATCATCAGTCGTGTTTGCAGGTTTAATACCCCAGCTAAAACGACAAGGTAACTGGCGCATTGCTTCTTTCCGTCCTGGAGATCGTCCCTTCTACGCTTTAGCCACTGCGCTCATTCCCCTTTTAGAACCTCAACTACAGGGTGGAATGACGCAAATGTATGCAACTAGAAAACTGACTGATGAGTTGCGTAGTAAAACTAATGCTTTGCGAGATGTTATTGAAACTATTACAAAAGAAGCTTCAGATAGACGCCTGCTTTTGGTAGTAGATCAGTTTGAGGAACTGTACACTCTCTGCAAAGAACAAGAGCGCCAGAGCTTCTTGGAGCAATTATTGGAGGTCGTGGGTGTAGCAAAACAACGCATTTTGGATTTTGCTCTTGTTCTGACACTACGGGCTGACTTTCTTGGGTACGCACTTTCCGATCGCTCTTTCGCGGACTTTATCCGTGATGGAGACCAGATGCTTGGACCGATGAATCGCCAAGAATTAGAAGAGGCAATTATTAAGCCTGCTACTATGCTTGGAGTTGTTATTGAGAAAGGACTTACGGAACGCCTATTGGATGATGTCGGGAACGAACCGGGTCAGCTTCCTCTGTTGGAGTTTGCTTTGACTCAGTTGTGGGAGAAGCAGCGCAACGCTCAAATGACAAATGCTGCTTACGATGAAATTAAAGTTAAAAATGGGAATGTTGAAATTCGAGGTGTCAAAGCAGCTTTAGCTCACTATGCTGAGGGTGTGTATAAGGAGCTCAAGAAAGAAGAAAAAGAAAGAATTGGTAAACTCATCGCTTCTGGTAGCGATGACAATACCGCTATTATTTGGCAGCGAGATGGTAAGTTGTTAAAAAGCCTTGAAGGACATAAAGGTCACGTTAATAGAGTGAAATTTAGTCCTGATAACAAGTTAATTGCTACTGTTAGTGATGGCGATAGCGAAAACGTTAAGCTCTGGGCTATTGATGGAACTTTACTCACAACTTTTAACGGATATCAGGATAGGGTAAAAGATTTAAGTTTCAGCCAAGATGGTAAGATACTTGCTACCTCAAGCTGGGACAACACCATTCGACTGTGGAATTTAGTAGGATTGTTTCCCAAAACTCTTGAAGGACATAAATACAGAGTCATGGATGTAGCTTGGTCGCCTGATGGTCAAACTTTGGCTTCAGCTAGTTGGGATAAAACCGTCCAATTCTGGAATCGCGATGGTGCTTTTCTCAACTCGCTCAAACACAAAGGTCAGGTGAATGGGGTAAGTTTTAGTCCTGATGATCGGTTCATTGCTACAGTAGACTCTAGTGGAATACTCAATCTTTGGCGACGCGATGGCACTCTACTCAAAACCTTAAAAGAGCATAAGGATTATATCAGGGCTGTAACTTGGTCGCCGGATAGTCAAATCCTAGCTACAGTGGGTGGAGAGAAAGACCGCACTGTCAAAGTTTGGAGTCGAGAGGGTCAACTGCTCAAAACTCTTAAAGGACATACGGATGGAGTTTATGGTGTCAGCTTTAGTCCTGATAGCAAAACAATTGCTTCTTCTAGCAAAGACAATACTGTCAAACTTTGGAATCGGGAGGGTCAGTTGCTTAAAACCCTTAAAGGACATACTGGCTGGATCTGGAATGTGACTTTCAGCCCCGATGGTCAAATAATTGCCTCAGCAAGTGAAGATAACACTGTTATCCTCTGGTATCAAGATGGTACTTTAATTAAAACCTTAAAAGGTCATACCGCTAGAGTTTCTGATGTAACTTTCAGCCCCGATGGTAAACTGATTGTGACGGGTAGCTCTGATGCAACTATCAAGTTTTGGAATCTTGATGGTCTATTACTCGCCACTCTTGAAGAGCATAAAGACCGAGTTATGTCAGTCAGTTTCAGTCCTAATGGCAAAACCCTTGCCTCAACTAGTGTTGATGGAGCAGTAAAACTGTGGAATCTTAAAGATGTTAAATTAACCTCCGATATCAATGTTCTACTTGTACAAGGTTGTCATTGGGCAAGTAATTATCTCAGAACTAACCAAAAGGTAGAAAAGAGTGCTAGGCGTCTTTGCTCCTAATAATAATTAATATTTGCTTAAGTAGAATTGCTCCTATTACTCTGAGGACTTTATCTTGACACAAATAAAAGTAGAGATTCCTTCCGTTGGAATAGTAATCGCTGAAGGAAATTTTCCTGATAATCGTTTAATTGTGGGATATATTCACGAATTATTTGGTACATTTCTTCCCCCAAAGGATTTAGCAAAATTTGTAGACTTTTCGTTCTGTCTCCCTGGTTATGGAAGTGCAACCCTTTTTGACCAGTCCGAAGGTCACGATCTAACTTGGGAAATGTATGGTAAATCTATTGCTAAAATTTTGTCCGCGATCGACAAGCCAATAATTCTGGTTGGTAGCTCAAAGGGAGTCATGGTAGCAATTTATGCTACTCTTGAAATTCCTCACTTAGTAGAGAAGTTAATTTTTTATCGAGTGCCAACGTTTGGTGAAGAACGTACTCAGATTAGAAATAAATATGCAGAAATTGCTGCCTCGATCGCGGGAGAGCAAGAATTTCACCAATTTCTTACATCTATAAGAAATAAAACGTCTCCTGAAGTCCTACAAGTGATAGAGGCATCGGGATGGAAAAAAGCAAAAAAACTTTATCAAGGAGCTTCCCTATCTGACCTCAATCCATTACTCTTGAAAAACATTCAGCAACCAATTGTTTTCATTGAATCCACATTTGATAAGTTTCACTCAAAGAATGCACGCGATGCTCTTTTTTCGTTATTATCTAATTCCATTAACAAACGAATTATTTCCATTGACGAACTAACAAAGTTAGAGAAGATGTAAACGCTCAAAATTCAACTATAGATCGCAATAACTCAATGTTTAAAATCCCAACACGATACCTCCTATCAACTTAAATTTTTATGAAGAAACTATTCGAGTTGACAAGACCTTAATTGACCTATAGGACGAAACTCATATTCAAGACCAGTGCGGGAGGAAGAACCAGAGTATTGACCTTTGACGAGCTGGATAGAGGCGTTACGGCGATCGCTTAGCAAAAACTGT
Organism: Scytonema hankhaensis NUACC26; assembly: GCF_045865695.1. NCBI lineage: Bacteria > Bacillati > Cyanobacteriota > Cyanophyceae > Nostocales > Scytonemataceae > Scytonema > Scytonema hankhaensis. The sequence goes on along the minus strand of NZ_BAACAP010000248.1, from coordinate 78,253 downwards.
ACCTCGTTGATAGCCCCTTCTGTGGTGAAATCTTTTGAGCGAAGCGCTTGACTCACTCCTTCACGGGTTGGGTTCTGCTTGATACCAGCAATCAAGGCTTTGGTTGCATCATAAGACGTGACAGTTCGCCAGTTGACATCTGCTTCCCAAAGCTTGCGAGATTTCTTGACGAACTCCGATTGGTCATTATATTGAATGTGCCAAGGAACTGCAATAACAATATCAGATGTGTTTGCACCAGCTTGCAATGTCATAGGATTATAAACATCATCTCCTCCCAAAATAGTGAGTTGCTTGTCGTTCGCTTTTAACACCTGTAAAGCATCCTTTAATTTGTTAGTATTCGCAAATAGTACTAAGACGGTAGCTTTTTTCTCCACGGCGCTGTTGACACTTGCAGATAAATCTAAAGGAGCGTGCAAGTCAAAGGTGAGTGCTTCCTCCCCTCCTCCCTTAGAAATTGCGTCTTTAAAAGCCGACGTTAGGGAGTTGCTATACTCACTTTGAGAATTGTAAAAAATTGCTGCTTTCCGTTGTCGCAAACTATTAAGCATAAAATTAGCTAATACTTTTCCAGCACAGGCGTCACTGGGAACGGTACGAAAAACGTAATTACCAAAGTTGGATAATTTTACAGATGAACTGGTTGGAAAAATGACTACCAATCTCTTTTTTTCATAAACTTGACTGACCTCTAAGGCGACATTGCTAGCATAGTGCCCCATAACTCCAAGTACGTCAGGAAGTGTGACCAATTTCTCTGCAATTTGCTTAGCCAATTTGGGATCGTCGCGATCGTCAGCAATCAACACTCGTAGCGGCTTACCATTGATACCCCCTGCATTATTAATCTCATCTTGAGCTTGAGCGACCCCACGCAAGATTTCTTCTGCACCTGTTTTATATTGACTGATGGGAATCGGTACGGCAATCGTATAAGATGAACCTTCACCAATTTTGGCGTTATTCAAATAAATTAAGTTTTCTGGATCGTTTTTATATATGTTACGAGCATTTTGGAAGTGAATAACAGCACTATTAAAATTCTTATTTGCAAATTTCTTTATTCCTGTTATCTTTTCTGATTCTGCTCTTTTGCTGGTCACTTCAAAACTACTTGCAGCAATCAAAACTCGTCCTCCATAGCTGAAATCAGTAGGTTTTAGATTTGGAACTTGGTCTTGTGTTTTTACTACGAGAGGAGTTGTTTGTAGTTTTTCTTTTTCTACCTGAAGAGTATTTATTCTATTTGGTTTTTTGGGTCTTAGTTGGGATATAATACCTGCTGACAAACTTATAAATAGTAAACTTAAACCAACCAAAATAATCTTTCTCTTGTGCGATCGCCAAATTTGAAGACGACTTGATTGGGGCCAAACGGGCAGCTTTGCTACGGGATTTTGACAGATTACAGGTAGCCAGGAAGCACCGGGGTATTCATTTTCAATAACCTCCAACCTTTCTAGAGCCTGTCGCACTGCTAGATCGAAAGCTTCTCCATTGGAAAACAAACGCAAAAATTCCTGTAAAAACCTCTGTGCGACTTCATCCGGTACTGACTCCCGCATCACAATCACTTGAGAAATTTCTAATTCTGCAAGCTTGTTTGCTAATCCCATTCCATCACAGGAGTTAAAGATAGCTAGTTTTAAGCCTTTTTGTATAGCTCTTTTAAGGGCTTTTTTAAACTCATTCAGATCTAAACTTTCATTCCTACTAATCTGTATTTCGCCGCTATTACCTTCATTGTTACTAGCACTGTGCCCTGCAAAGAACAGAATATCCCAACTTTCATCCCACAATTTATCATGTACTTGCTGCCTTAATGGTGATGAGTTTTGCTGTAATGAATTTGGTAGTAGTTCTACTTTTGCTCCTAAGTTCTCCAATAATTCTTTATCTTTTTGAGTATTAATTCCTTCAGCATTACCAAAGATTGCCAGAATCTTCACAGGTGTTTTTAACACAGATGTTTTCAGAGTCTTAAAATGTTGATTAAGTACCAGACTCAGGGAAAACCATACTTTGTCACGGAACTCAAATATATTCCATATATTCCAAGGAAGCTTCTGTAGAAGTTGATTATTCTGTCTCTGTAAAAGTTCACTATTTATTTTAAAAATGATGTGAGCCGATTCGTTCTCTTTAACATGACTTAGTATATCACTAGACAATTGTAAAAAAGATTGGTCTTGGAACCATCTTCTCATACCTGCTTCAAGTTCTTTTGCAGCGTTTTTAAAACTTTGATTATTAGATACATTAGTGACTTGATTATTGGAATGGGTAATTGCTCTTTTTCTCCAAGAAGAATACTGTCTCTGCCAACTTTGATAAAGTTCAGGAAGGTCTGGTGCAGGAGGAAAATTTTTTGGTTTGGGTTCCGGGAAGAGATTTCTACCATTCTCACGTATTTGTAGGGTAACAAAAAAACCATCGTTGAAGGTACCACTATGAATTGTGAGTTCAACCAATTTTCTCATAAATCTTTTGTCGATCGTGTAATGCTACTTAGTATTTAAGTTAGTATTCATACAGTAAGTTAAAGGTAAAAACTTGAATGCTATAGTTTGACGCTTGCTTATCAAAGCAAGTATCATTATGTTATTTTACTGACTTTTCAGCCAGTTACAATGATATCATTGTGACACAAGTTATTTAAATTTTTCCTATCAGAAGAAACGTTTTGCTCCCATTGTTAACTAACTAATACAACTACTATGTCTTGTCACTATTCCTAAGTTTGGCAAAGAACTGACTGTTTGATGAGGTCATTACCTATACTAAAGTTCAGGTAGAGCCTGAGTATAAAATTTTTCACAGCTTATTTAGAACACAAAAATGCTTAATATACAGTTCGCCACACAGAAAATCTTTCTGACAAGTCGCAAGGCTGAACCTAACCAAGTTTACTCTCCTAAACAATATAGTATTGTCTGGAAATTTAAGAAAAGTCAGTTCACATGAATATTGTGATTTTAATCACTGCATCGGTACTGCGATCGCTCATTAAAGTCTTATGAACTGAGTCAGATTGGCAGGCGATCGCGTTATCAGCAGAGTCTTGAAATACGCAAACAAGTTGTGTATCAGGTAAATGAAAGCCAAGCAATTACTGTATAAACGAACATACACCAGATTGTAAATCAGTTACGTACTGCTTTAAAATTCAAAGAAGAATTTATGGAATCGACTGATGTGACTTTGTAGCAGTTAGATACGTTGAAACCGTGTGACAGATTATGCTTAACAAAGAGAGTATGGCAAAGTTGCTGCAAGAGTTCGATCGCCAAGTTGAGAACTTGGTACAGAAAGAATACTCTAAATTTGCTCTTGTCTCGGCGGATGAATTCATTAAGCATATCGAACCCCTTAAAGAGAAAATCGGTGAACTTGTCACGCAAGGGAAAGAACCATTAGAAGGAGATATCCCTTTTGTTATTGTTGTCAAGAGCGATTTGGTAGCTACCGACAAGACAATAGAGTTAGTAGAACGCAAATATAAAAAAGGGTTTGCGGTAATAGACGCAGACGATCTTAAAGGTTTCAAACCAATTGAGGGTGTAAAACTTCCCAACAGTATGGCGTACTTGTTAGTAAATATTGATACAGGCAAAGAAACGCTTAATATTACGCCAGATGATGCAATGGAAATAATCAAAAAACAAAACCGTTCCCCACTTACGATTGATGAAGGTATTGCCGTAATTACCCATTATCCAGATATCTTAAAAAAGAACAATGGTTTCTCTTTGCTTGGTTCTCGTTGTGGTGACCGTCGGGTCACAGCCTTATGGATAAGCAAGCATCAACCAAAGCTCGGTTGGTGTTGGGCTGGTAACCCGCATACGTGGTTAGGATCGGCTACTTGCAGTGGTAGAGTCTAAATTAGTTAGGACGCGGTTAGTGAAAGGCGATCGCGCTTGTTCATTGCGGAATATAAACGATCGCCTAAAAACTACTGCATTTATATTTGTTCATAATTTTCCAATTGTAAAAGCTAAGTGTGGTCTACAGAGTTACTCATGTTCTATTTGTGTGCAAAATTGAGATTTTTGGGAATTATAAGCACAGTCAGCAGGAATAAAGAAGAATTCTGAAAACTCAATCTTTGGAACTAACTATGAACGCAAAAAAGCCCATTCCAAGTCTTGCATCTGTAATTGAAGCCGCAAGACTTGCTGGAAATTGCTACTCAGCTACCGATAACCCTATTCCCTTATTGTATGCGGGTGTCAAAGGAAATTACTTTTCAACTAATTTTACAAACTTACCTGTAGATGAATTAGCGAAACTTCGTGAAATCGATGCCAAAATACGAGCATTGAAGTTCCGCTTACTCGGAAAGCTAACACTCTCGCACATGAGTGAAGTCAGTACTTACATTTACGCTTGCTGAAGATGACTGTCTTTGTGCTTCGGTTATGAAAACTAGAACGGGGTTTGCAGGTGTAGATATTGTGAGTTGCTTTGCTGATGATGCGATTTTGACTACGACTTCAGTGAAATTGCAGGTCACTGATTATGAAAAGCAAAAACTGTTTAGGCGATCGCATCCCGAACTAGATATTGTAGAACTTGTAGAATATCACTTCACTTACACTAGAGACTTTGCTTCGCGTCATGGCATTCAGCAGCCAATCTTTACAGACTTACTAGCTGTAGCTGTACTTATTGATGAGTATTTACAACGTCAGAATAATAACCCCATAAACTTGATGCTGACACTTGTAAATGCATTGGGAATCATTTATCACAAGTTAAGGGTCTCATGATTAACGGGCGAAAAATCCCAGCCTATGACTTGAGAAATGAGGACGAGATTGTATTTGATCCACAGGTGAGAGCGATTTACATTGAGCAGTCTCGATCGGACAACTTGGATGACTATGCTGGTGGAATTATAGTTTTTGTATTCTTCTTCATTTATAAATCCTGTTTCAAAGACAAGTTCGTACTTGCCTTGGACTATCGGAACTTCTTTACCCAAGTCCGCAACGTCTGAAATCCTAACTGTCCTTGATTCTCCTACATCAAACGGAACTAGAATAGCACGAACGGTATCTGCTCTAAGGTTTATTTCATTAGCTAGCCATATTTCTGTTGATAGTTCAGGAGCTTGCCCAATCATACCGAAAGCTACACTACTAGGACGCCATGAAAATCCCTGTCTGCCTTGTTGCTCAGTCCAATCGTGAATTATTACATCATTCCCTGGATCGTAAACTACAATTTGACAGAATGGAACCCCTAAGTCAAAAGAGACAATCATCATTAACCGAGGTTGGTACGAAGTATCCACGAATGCTTTGTAACATGGCTTACTCTCAGTTCACCCGAATGGGTGATAGCATTTTTACACAAATTTGGTTTAGGGAAAAGGTTATTGGGATTGGGTTAAGGGTTTTTTCTTCTCCTTTTTCCCAAACCCAGTTCCCCTTAACCTACAAATATTGATTCTCCCGAAATGTAGGGTGGAAAGCAGTGCGTTGCGGGGGGAACTCCCGTTGTTCGCGTATAACCCTTACGGGCATAGCTTTCAGCATCGCGACACGCTCGCTATGTGCTTTGCACATAGCGAGCGTGTCGCGCCAGAGACGAGAGCGTGTGCCTTGCACATAGCGTCTCCGCGCTTGAGATAGCAACTGCGGAGCGTCCTCGCCTGCCCTTCAAACGTGTTTCAGGCAAGGCGATCGTTCCACAAGAGATATTTAGAAACTTTTTATTTTGAAGTTTCTTAACCTGCTCCGCCACCGAAGCCACCAGCGCCACCGAAGCCACTGAAGCCACCACTAGCAAAGGGATTTTCTCCACCACCGAAGCCACCAGCGCCACCAAAGCCACCACTAGCAAAGGGATTTTCTCCACCACCGAAGCCACCAGCACCACCGAAGCCACCAGCGCCGCCAAAGCCACCAGCGCCGCCGAAGCCACCGAAGCCACCACTAGCAAAGGGATTTTCTCCACCACCGAAGCCACCAGCACCACCGAAGCCACCAGCGCCACCAAAGCCACTAGCACCGCCGAAGCCACCAGCACCGCCGAAGCCACCAGCGCCGCCAAAGCCACCGAAGTCACCAGCACCACCGAAGCCACCAAAGCCACCAGCGCCACCGAAGTCACCAGTGCCACTGAAGTCACCATCACTACCAGTGCCACCGAAGTCATCACCAGCACCAGTGCCGCCAAAATCATCACCAGTACCAGTGCTAATGAAATCACCATCAGCAAAGACATCGCTTTCATCAGAAACAAACTGTTCCAGATTTTCGTCCATTTCGTCTTTTCTCCATTTTTCCGTTTCTTAAATCTGGAACCGGTTCCTAGAAAAATAATAAACTCGATCGTTTTGACAATTAACTGATATATTTTTTTATACTTTTGGCGTTTCTTTAGAAATTGATGTATGTTTCGACACTTTTAACATTTTTATTGACTTAGTATTTTCTATTCCAAAACTAAGTAACGAAAATTACTCAAACACTACGGGTGGAAAACAGAGGATAAGCGGTATCTCAAAGTAGCTATAGCTTTCAAGCAGTTCTCACACTCCGAGCTAGCTTAAATCGAAACAGCCACTCTCTCAGAGTGTCTGTAAAAAATGCAGGTGCTTCATCGACTTTCCGATGCTCCTAGTTGTGTTTGTGGATTTTGAGTATACCAGTATGCCCAAGCAATCAGCACTGCCTGAAATGGTAATCTTACCAAATAAAGCAACTGACTATGGGGTATTCCTTCCACCTTAATGTTGTGCAAAGTCATGTAGATGTTAGCAGGAAACACGCCTATAAATAGAGCAATGAGTCCCCACGCTGCTGCTACACTCACCGACGGAATCATTAAGCCAATACCGCCAAGAATCTCAAAAAAACCACTAATGTAAACGGATGCCAAGGGCGGAAATACTGGCGGTACAATTCGGGCGTATTGGTCTGGCTTGATAAAATGAGTAATACCAACAATGATAGTAGACACTGCTAAAACACCACGGAGAATTTCTTTGCGTCGATAAGAAGATGCAGAATACATAAGAAAAATCAGAAACACTGGTCAAATGGTAGAGATTACTCCTGCTGAGTACTTCTATCTAGAGTTAGCATTTCAATCAACATTTTATTAATAAAGTACGATACTTTAACTGTAGCATATGTTACTCATAAAGATGCTCCACCTCGTACTATTAAGGAATTGCCAAAATATCCTATACCCATAGCCCTTTTAGCTCGTCTAGCAGCAAGCAAAGATTTTCAAGGGAAAAGAATAGGCAGTGGTTTATTAAAGGACTACCTAAAACGTGTAAATGCAGCAGCAGATATTTTAGGAAATAGTCTGCAAGCAATCGTATTCAACCCTCTCAAATATGCTTCTACCTCATATTTTAGACTGCGACCACTTCATGCTTTAATTTCGGTCATTTTATTCTGATAAGAATATGAAAAAGAAATTAGATAAACTGATACTATTACGTGCCTACAGGGAGAATCTATGCCCAAATACAAGGGAAAGCGATCGAATGTAACTTTTCCTCTCGCCACCTTTGAAACACTATCCGCGTTAGCTGAACGAGAAACGAAAACAGTTAGCCAAATGGTCGTTTCATTGTGCGAAGAAGCTCTAAAAGCTAGGGGTATTGCGATCGCAAGCAAAACCGAACAATAAAATCTTGTGCCTATAGCGTGCATAATAGTATACAATTATACCACTATTTTAATGAAATTGAAAAATGACGCAAATAAATGACCGACTAAACCGTGTTGAAAATGACCTAGACACAGTAAAACAACTACTAGCATCAGCAGCAACTTATGCCGAATCTGCTAATAGAGGGATTGACAGGCTAACAGATGCTCAAGATCGCACTCAAATACAGATCGACCGACTAGGCGAGAAGCAAGATCGCACTCAAATACAGATCGACCGACTAGGCGAGAAGCAAGCTCAAACTCAAATACAGATCGACCGACTAGGCGAGAAACAAGATCGCACTCAGATGCAACTCGATCGATTATCAAACCGAGTTGATGCTTTTGTATCCGAATCGCAGAGACTTTTCACTAAATTAGGTACTGTGGCCGCTCGAGTTGACGGCAGAATTGAAAGTTTAGAAGCAGTTGTAAGGCGGCTTGACCGGAACTATGAAGAACAAAAATCTCAATTTCAGGAGTTTAAGCAAACAACTGAAGCTACTTTGTCGCGAATTGACAGACTATTAGATTATTTGGTTAAGCGGGATAGTGGCAACAATCCGTCCGTGTAGTCAAAAAGTAGCGAAGTTTCGTAAAGACAAAAATAAATGACCAACACATCACAAACACCTAGCAGTAGACTGGACAGGATTGAGCGGATTTTGGAGCAAACGGTAACCCGCCTAGATCGAGTTGCCGAGCAACAACAGATAAACACAACAGCGATCGCTCAGTTAACTTCCCAACAGGCAGAATTCAAGCAAGAATTACAGGATAGCATCAGCCATCTTGTAACGGTCATTGGGAATTTTGCAGAAGAAGCGTACAACGACCGAGAGCAAGCTAAAGTTGACCGCCAAACTTTTCGCGAACAAGCCGAGCGTCTAGCAGCCGAAGCAGCTCAAGATAGGCAACAAGCTGCAATTGACCGCCAAGAATTCCGAACTGAAATTAGGCGGATTTGGGAGTATTTGCGGGATCGCAATGGCGGTAGCAGTCCTCCTCAGTAAATTAGCCTGAGTACTTTCATCAGTTAATCTCTCTTTGCCAGAGGAGATCTGCTACCCGTGTTATTCCTGCTTTAAGATGGCGGCGATAGGTACTAAAAGGTAAATCTAGTTGTTCGGCTGCTTGTTCCTGAGTCGGAGCAGGACTCACATAAGTACGGTACAAAACACGATATAACTTTTCATCGCGGGGAAAAGATTGTAGCGATTCTGCTGCTTGTTTCACCAAAGTTATTAAAGCAGTAATTCGTTCGGTATTGCTTCCTTTATGAGTAAGACTATCTTCTACCAATCGGGAACGTAACAAAGGGTTTTTCTGTAATGCATCGGGGCGTGTTAAGTTACGTAAAGCATCCTGTACAGCTTCTACAAAATCAGGTTGACTGAGAACCAACAAAGAATGACAAACAGGTGCAGTCACAGAACATTCTGTAGAAGTAGAAGTAGAAGCAGCAATTTCTCTCTTTGCTAACAGTTCTCTCCACAATAAAGCAGTCACTACCCGCCAATCATGACCGTATACCCCATAGCGCCTTCCCCCAACTTCAAAATCAGCTTCTGGAATTCGCGTTAAGTCGAAGTAAGTTAACATGGGGGTCCATGCATCGGGTTCAGCGCATGGGAGAAAGGTATATGCTAATCCTGGTGTTTTCTGAAAAAACTGGACAAAATTAATAAAAATTAAGCTTTGAGTAGGAGAAACAGATTGATATGTGTCTCGCGCCATCCAGAAACGGAAGATAGTTGCACCTTCACTTGGACGTAATGGTGCATGGGTTTGAAGATATCGCCAGGATGTAGCAGCACCTGGATCTGCATTTAAGTCTTCCGATGAGGCTTCATGTAATGCCACTAAGATTGCAAACCCTGCAGGTGTAGATTCTGAATCTCGAAACAACACAACATTTTGCGGTTGACGTTTTATCCAATGGGCGGCTATTTTCGCTGATTCTTCTCCTTCATACTGTGCCACCATCTGATATATTGCATCTTTGTCACTTTCTGTCAGTGAATCGGTTAATAAACTACTTTGTTCTTGCCAAGTAAAACGAGGACGAATGGCAGGATTATCCCGATGTAAGAACATATAATCAAACAAGATGCGGTGCTTTTCTTGGTCTTGAGTTTGTTCCAAGCGCTTGACATAGTAAGCACGCGAGCGATGGTGTAATTCTGCATAAAGTTCTGGATTTCGCCAACGTAAATCGGCAATTAAAACTTCACGGGCTAAATCGTGGGGAAACACGCCCATCTGTCCCGCTTCAATAAACGAAAGTTCTCGCAACCACTCAAAAACTTCATGAGTGTCTGACAAATCCAACATATGTGACAGCAATGCTTCAGTCATAAGTCTGACCACTGCACAAGCTTGTAATGCTAGACGATGACTCGGTGTTGGGACTTCTGTAATAAATCTTTCTAACAGCGCCTTGATAATGTCTGGTACGGTTTCTGGGTATAAAAAAATTTCTTTTTCTTGAATAAAAACGTCTGCAATTAATGATAATGCTAGGGGATAGCCGTGAGTGAAATCAAGAATTGAAGAATGTTGTGCGATGGGAATATCCCGTTTGGTCAAGTATGATAAGCTTTCTTCGGGGCTGAGATTGCGGAGAGGCAAAGTACGAATTAACGCTTGCCAACCCGGATCGCTGCACCAAGCTTCAGAAGGAGAATTACGTCCGCTAAAGACAACTAACGTTTCTGAGGACAGTTGAGGTAAAAATTCTTCCCTCAACCACTCATCTAATGCGGAGATGTTTTCATAAGTGTCCAGAAAAACGATCGTGCGATCGCTGCTCTCCCCTAGTATCTGAAGTGGAGAATCTGTATCTTGTAAATTCAATAACGAACGTAGGACACTCAGAAACGATGCTGGTGCAGGCTCTAAATTCCGTCCTTCTATGTATATAAATTGTATATTTCTTTGTTCTGCTATACGAGTCAATTGTCGGAGTAAACTTGTTTTCCCAATACCGCCAGGACCATAAATATACAAAATATTAAAAGGCAATACACTTGAGGTAATAGCATTGCGAAACAATTCCAGTTCCTGTACTCGTCCTACAAATCTGTGATTTCGTTCTGCACTTAAACGCGCACCTAGAGAAGATGACATAAGTCTATTCCCCATCAAGATCTATACAATTTATAACTTCAGGGTGGCAGAGTCCAAATTCGGATAGTTGTATCCTTACTAGCACTAAATATTTTATCCGAACTGACAGTAACTCCTAAAATCCAGTTAGAATGACTGGTAAAACTATACAGCAATTGACCTGATTCTAAGTTCCATACTTTGATAGTATTATCAATACTTCCACTGATAATCTTTTTACCATCAGTACTAAAAGTTATACTAGTAACTCGAGCTGTATGTCCTTGTAAATTCCGTAATAAGCCCCCTGTTTGTAAATTCCATATTTTGATTGTGTTATCCCAACTACCACTAGCAATCTGTTGACCGTTTGGACTAAACGTTACAGATCGAACTGCATCAGAATGACCGTTGAGGGTTTGCAAAAGTTTACCTGTTGGGAGTTCCCAAATCTTTATTTTTTTATCTATTCCACCAGTCACTAATTTTTTGCCATCAGGACTAATAGCTATGGAGAAAATACGTCCTGAGTGTCCTTTAATAACTTGTAGTATTTTACCAGTATGGATATCAGAAAAAATGAGATTGCCATTTTCATCTCCACTTATCAGTGTCCTATTATCTGAACTCATAACAATAGACCACAAAGGGACAGAACAAATATTTAATATTTTTATTAATTGCTTTGTTTGCCAATTCCAAATACGAACTTTTCCTTGGCTATCTGCACTAATAAGGTTCTGGCGATCGCTAGAAAATACCAAAGACCGAATCACATCATTATGTCCAGTTAAGGTATGCTGAACTTTTCCAGTCTTTAAATTCCAAATCTTTATTGTTTTATCTGCACTTCCACTTACTAAATTTTGATTTTCATTGCTTAAAATAATTGACCATACAGAATCCGTATGTTCAGTCAAGACCGAATTAGAAATCTTATCAGATACTATTCCAGACTTTTGTTTTTGAGAAGTCACATATGGATTTTGTGGAAATATATTAATAGGAGACAATAGAGATAAGTTATAAAAAACATACATTAAAATAATAAATAATAAAGAAAATATTGTCACATAACTGAATATCAAAAGCTTAGGAAACGACAAAATAGCTTGCTGACTTCCTTTTCCTATGATGTTATGTTGCAAGAGATTAGGAATTAGAGATTGAGTAACAAGAGGTAGATTTAAATGGAGTTCACCCCTCCCCAATTTTCTCCTTGGTAAGGTGAGAGTGCGCGAGCGTGCAGGAGGGGTATTTCCGTACTTCACTAAGTTAAAATTTGCTGTATCTCTCGTATTTTGTTCGTTAGAGACAAATAAATGAATTAATTGATTTTGTATGAGTACAGTACTAATTTCTTCACACATTTTTTGAGAAATCTTGACTCCCGATCGATTAGATTGATAATTGCTAAAACTTGTAACCAATATACTTTCTAAATAATCTGGAAGGTTTGTTCGAGGAAAAAAAGCAACGGGACCCGTTTGCAAGCAGGTCAAAATATTATTAAGTATGAATAAGTTAAGACTTACTTTCAGATGATAACAAACAAAATATGGAACGCAAGCACGACCAAATTCATCAAAACCATCATTATAAAGCCAACCAAATAAAATTTGGTCTGAAGAAATTTGTTGTATGTAAATAGCTTGATATCCTATGTCAGGCGGATTGTATGCATCCCAATACTGATAAACTATCTGTTTTAAAAAAATTTGCTGGATTTCTACAGGAACTTCTACACTGGCGAGAGTTGTAAACCCAATGCCAGTAAAACTACTGTAAATCAGTTGACCAAGAAGCAAAGACATGGAAAAAATAAGGAATAAAATTATCTTTTGTCTTGGAGTAAAATTTGGATCTGTTGTTTTGCAGGTAATCTTTCTGGGGTAATAGAGATGATACCAAAAGTAAACAATAGAAATACAATCCCTGCTAAAAAACTGATGCTAATTAGAGACGAGCTTACAATATATCTCTGTATTTGTGCTAGAAGTAATTGATTGACAAATAAATTTTGAGCTACTCCACTTGCTAGATTTTGTTGTGTTAAGAAATGATGGTGTTTGTTTAATTGTGCGAGTAACCAAAGTAGAGGTTCAGCAGCACCTCTAGCTCTCAATGCGGATAGTCCTTCCATAGAGATAATAGGGATTGCTGAATAAAATTTTTGATAATTTGCTTGTACTGTATCTAGACGAGAAATAAGAGGTTGAAGACTTTGTTCAATTTTTAATTGGGTGACTGTACCTGGTTCGAGAAGATCGCATTTTGTGAGAATCAGAGCAAAGGCGTATTTGAGACGGTGTTGGGCAATTAGAGAAGCGATCGCAACAATTTGATGAAACATTTCTTCTAACGTGTTAACATAGTCCGGTTCGCTAATTAATGCATGGGCGTTAATAAACACGCAACATCCGTGGGAAGCTAATACCATTTCTTGAAAATCTGGATTGCAAAGATCGCATATTTCTCCAGGAATGTCCCACCATCGAAATTGACATAAAGTTTTTATCCCCCAAAGTGTATGACGTTTTAAATTGAAATTAAAGTTAGTGATTTTGATTGTTGCAGGTGGATAAAAATGAGTTCGTGCAATATGGCTATTAATTTTCTCAAGATTTTCTTGAACTTCACTATCTTGACATTCAAACCAGAAAGTATGAGGATTATGCTTGGGAGTATTGGAGTGTAATTCAGAGTAGCTTCCTGCTAAAAAAACAGTTTTTCCTACTCCACGTTTTCCAATACTTAAGAGGCTGAATGTTTGTGCGGGAGTGAATGATTGTTTCATAAAATAGGGATTGGGAATTGGGGATTGGCGATTGGGGACTAGAGACATGGTAAAGTCTATTGAGGTACAAATTTATCCGCGTCCATCCGCGTTCATCTGCGGTTAATTTTTTCTTACTAGACCTTACGACATTAGGAATTGCTATATTTAGAAGAATTCTTTATCGAAAGAGACGGAAGATGAGAGAGATGGGGTTGAAACGGGAATTTCTGGAAAATAAAGATGTGAATCCTAAAGTAATTTGGCGGAAACTATAACCAGTTCTGGAGTTAGAAGAGATATTAAGATTACCGTTATTAGAAATGTTGGTACTATCTTCTGCAAAAGAAGTAATCTCTGTTTGTTGAAAGAAAAAAGTTTCAAAATTAGCTGGATTGATACCCCCATTAATTTTCTGTTCTTCTTGGCTTAATAGGTTTGTTAACAAGTCTAGTTTATGAGTTCTTTCAATGTTGTTCATGATTTTGTTAGTTGTCATTTGTCATTTGTCACTAATGAGATAGAAACTTTAAATGTTCGCCTGGAGAAGAACGCAATTCTTTTAAGAAGCCTTGAATCTGGACTTTTCCTTTATCTAAAAGGGTTACCCAGTCGGCGCGTTCGATAACGCTAGGGCGGTGGGTTATAAGAATGGTTGTTTTGCCTTTGCGATGAGTCAGTAATCGATCTAAAACATTGGCTTCGCTGACTGGATCTAGTCCTGCAGTGGATTCGTCTAAGATCAAAATGGGAGGATCTGTTACAATTCCTCTAGCGATCGCTAATCTTTGTCTTTGTCCACCGGAGAGGTTTGCACCAAATTCTCCTAAGACTGTTTGGTATTTGTTTGGCAATTGACTGATAAAATCATCGGCATCAGCAATCTGACAAGCTTGGACTATCTGTTCAAAGGAAATGTAGGGCGTTCCAAGTCGGAAATTTTCAATGATACTCCGACTCCAGAAATGGGGTTCTTGAGGAATGTAGACGATTTGCTGTCGCACGCATTCTAAGGATAAGTCTTCTAAGTTAAAGTAACCTACACGAATATTTCCTGATTGCGGTTGATATAATCCGGCGATGAGTTTGGCTAGAGTACTTTTACCACAACCCGACTTACCAATTAAAGCGATCGCATATCCACCGGGAAGAGTCACAGAAAAATCTTTCATCAAATCTAGTCTTCCTGCATGGTGAAAAAGAAGGCGTTGGCAAACAATATCTGTACTTTCTGGAAGCTTTACATATGGTTTTTGTGTATTCCCTGTGGCTTCACTAGTTGCATCAATGACTTCGTTTAACCGACTGACTGCAGTTTGAGTGCGGTAGTATTCATCAACTAAACTAATTAAAGAACTCATCAAGGCGAGGACATTTCCTTGCATACTGTTAAAAGCCAATAGTTGTCCAATACTTAATTCCTTGCTAATAACGAGTAAGCTACCAAATCCAAGTAAGGAGATACTACCAATATTACTAACTAGTTGCGAAAAAATACTATTAACAATAGTGATTTGTATGGTACTAAACGTTAGGTTTGCTAAACGTCCAAAACGAGTTTGAAATTCTTCCCAAAATTGGGGTGCTGCATTGGTTGCTTTAATGACTAATGCTCCTTTAAAAGTCTCAACTAAAACCCCTTGGTTTTCTGAAGCTAACACTAATAAATTGCGAGTTGCTTGTTGTAAAGATGGAATAAATGGTAAAGTAGAAACAGCCATTAATATACCAATGAAAGTCACTGCTATGGTGAGTTTCCAACTAGAGAAAAGCATAAATGTAAAAGAAATGACAGCTACGAAAAATTGACTGGGAAGTAACGCAACAATTTGAGACAGTAACTGGTTAATTTCATTAATATCGCGTAACCGACTGATAATTTCCCCACTTCGTCTAGTTTCATAAAAACTTAGGGGGAGATTGAGAATTTTACGCCCAAATTCAAGCACAAATCCTAATTGCAGGCGTTGGCTGAAATGAGCCATTAAAGTTGACTGCAATAATTGTAGTGTGCTGTTAAAAAGATTCATGACTATGACAGCAGCAATAACAACTGTTAGAAGTTGAGTATCTTGTCTAACCAATACTTCATCAGTAAGAATTTGGATGAGAAATGGACTTGCTAGAGAGAAAAGCCCTAAAACAATATTGATTGATAAAACTGCAAAAATTAAGTTGCGATAGGGTAAGATTCGTCTGACAAAACGCCCAAACCCACTTAAGACTTGTGTTTGTGTTTGTTGAAGAAAAGACTCTGGATCTGGTTCCAACAGTAACATGATGCCATTCCAAGCTGCTGTGAGATCTGCTCGTTTTAGATAACGAATACCTAATGCTGGATCGGCTATGATGTACTTGTTACCGCTTTTTCCGTATAAAACGACCCAGTGATAACCTTTCCAATGGATAACTCCTGGTAATGGTATTTCTTTGATGTTGTCTAAGATCTCTGGTGAAGCTTTAACAGAACGTGTTTTGAAACCAAGAGTCTCAAATCCGCGTTTTAAACCTAGTAAAGTCGTACCTAGCTGTCCGGTTCCAACGACTTCCCGACTTCGAGTGATACTTAATATACGTCCATAATATTTGCAAATAGAAGCAAGACAGGCTGCTCCGCAATCTTCTTCACTCAGTTGTGACACGCACTGATATTTTTGTTTAGTTAAGACAAGCATAGGGAGTCATATTATTTTTATTTTTGAACCGCTGATGAACGCTGACGGACGCGGATGGATAATTGTCTCAAAAAATCTACGTTTATCTGCGTGGATCTGCGGTTTTAAATATTAGAAATTAACCGCATTTTGCGAAGGACAAATTTCAAAACGGTTTCTTGTCGCGAGATGATATCTGCTTTTCCTTCCATACCTGGTAGTAGTTGACATTGGTTTTTGAGCTCGCCAACATACATCTGCTGGGGTTGGATACTGACTTCGTAAGCTGCTGTGTTAATTCCTGGTTGGATAAGAGCATCGGGTGCTACAGTTTTGACTGTACCCTTGAGCGTGCCATAGTCAGGGTAGGGACAGGCGGAAACTTGTATTTGCACGTCTTGTCCTGGTTTAACTTTGTCAATATCGTTTGATGAAACTTGGGTTTTTATAACTAGAGCGGCGTTTTGAGGGGCGATGCTAGCAATTGCTTCACCAGGACGCACAACCTGTTGCGGGTTCCGCAAGTTGAGTTGTAATATAGTTCCTGCGATCGGAGCGCGAAGAATCGTTCCGTAAATGTCGCTGTTAATTTGTTGCAGTTGTTTTTGGGTGCGATCGCGTTGTTTTTGCTGTTCTAATCTTTGTTGTAGTAATGTCTGTCTTTCTTTATTTAAACTGGCGAGGGTTGCTTTTCCTTTAGCAGATGCTTGGCTGATGTTTTCCATTGCTACAGTAACACTAGCATCGCTGGGGTTGAGTGCTGTTTCTGCGCGTTGTAAATTGAGTTGAGCAACTTTCAATGCCTGTTGTTTTTCTTCTAAGAGATTTTTAGCAGAAATTTTTGCCTGTTCCAGTTTAGCTCGAGCTGCTTTGACTGCTTGTTCTTTCTCTTCTAATAGAGTACGAGAAATTGCGCCTGATGAAGACACAGATTGTAGTCTATCAAATTGAGTTTTGGCTAATTGTAAAGCCGCTTCGGCTTCTTGAACGGTGACAGATAAGACTTGCTCTGTCTGTAATCTTTCAAGTTGTACCCTTGCAAGTTGTAAGTTAGTTTCTGCTTGATTTTTATCTGCTTGGGCTTTGACTTGTTGGTCTTGATAATTTCGTTGTACTCCTGCTAACTCGGCTTTAGATGCAGCGATATTGCGATCGATTAAGTTTGTTTTTGCAGCTATTTGTGACTCTAGGCTTTTCAGTTGGGCGTCAATTTGCTGAATTTGTAGTTCGCTTTGCTGAATGCTACTTTGTATTTGGCTTTTTTGAGTTTGTAACCGGGAGTTATCAATGTATGCAATGGCTTCTCCCTTTTTCACCTGTTGATTTTCACTGACTAAAATTTTTGTAATTGTTCCTTCTACCGCCGCTTGTACCAACCGCAAGTCTCCTGCAGGACGTATAGTTGCTAGTACTTTAACAGCAACACTGTATTTGAGGATGGTAGAAAGTGCAACAGCGCTACCCAGGATGGTTATTACAGATATACCTGCAACGATCGCCCAAGGACTAATCTGGGGGAGAAACTCGTTTCCTTGAATTGTTGGTAATTGTTCTGGTGTAGGAGTTTCTAGCATTGTTATTAAGGTGGAGAATAATATTTTCTTGTGGTCTATTAACTTGAAAATTGCTGTAATACAGGACGGGCGAGGACGCCCATCCCACGCCAATTAATTGAGTTGATGGCGTCAATCAACAAAATTAGACATTGATGTTGAACAACTCAGACGCAAAGCTATTGGTATCGCTAGCTCCAACAATACGTGTAACTTCACCACCATCTCTACCAGATTTTACAGTAGAAACAGTTGCTAATTTTTTCTCGGAGAACTTAGTTTTTGTTAAACTGTCTAAGTCAATACCGTCAATAGAGCCAATACTGAGACCACCAGCGATTGTTTCTTCTTGTTCAACGGACAAATCTACTAAGAAATTGGATTGCATCATAGAATTAGACATGGTTGTAACCTCAATTGAATGTATTTTGTGTTTAGTTTTCAGTGCTGGTCAGTCAACGTTGCTATTGGTGTTTGTTGCTTGTTGCTTCCCAACTGTTTGTAGTTTGTCCTGTTGTTTTGCTCGATTACCATGTCAATGACTGCTCAATCTATGCCCAATTTTTGTTCAAGTCGAAGATAGAGGTAAACGAAGGGGGGAGGGCTGTTTAAAAAAAAGCTCGATTATGGCGAAAACACAGACATCTCACGAATATCAAAATCTCAGTTTTAACACGAAGAATTGATAAATAAATTAAACATAGCCTACCGACTAACTTTGTAGCTTGATGATACCTTTTAATTGATAATTCTAAGTTTTTAATCTACAATATTAAGAAAATCTTATCATTCAGCGTTCCTCGGAAATTAGCGTGGATAGAATATGAACGCACATGGCTCAAGAATCTAGAAAAATGGGATATTCGACATCTTGGATTGGCAACACTTTTAGTGGAAATCGTAAGTGGGTGCAAATCAATATAGAGGCAATGTATGTTGCACCTGATGGAACTGTTTACACGAATAGTATCTGGGACGAAGCAGCAAAAGAGGCGGGTATATATAAAAATGGAGATGTTGCTGATTTTGCTGCTGATTTACATGGTTGGGAGCGTTTGGGTGGCAAAGCGGTAACAGCTAATTCGCGCTACTTGTACGTGGGAATGTCACAAGGTGCGGGTTTGGGCAAACCGGGTGAGGATTATCCACCAAAAGGAACGATTTGGTACTGTATCCGACGTTATAACTTATCAGGTCAGCAAGCACCTTTTTCTGGTGGGCGTGGTTGGGATAAGAGTATGGCGATCGTGAATACGAGTAGTCCGGTGACTGGATTAGCTGCGACTGATAATGAGGTGTATGTTAGCGACAAGGCTGGTAATAGAATTATTGTCTATGATGCTAACTCCATGAACCAACTCCGGAGTTTCTCTTTTTCTCGTCCGGGACACATAGCCATAGACCGACAGAAGAATCTTTGGATTGTCCAACAAAAAGAAAATTCTTCCTCTGCTGCGATTTTGCGGTATTCTCCCCAAGGACAGCAGTTATCGGAAAAAATTACTAATGTTGTGGAACCAAGTGCGATCGTACTCGACAACCAAGGTAGATTATTAGTTGCAGACAACGGACCGCGCCAACAAATACTGATTTACAACATTACGGGTTCTCCCTCTCAAGTTGGAACATTTGGCATCGAACGAGGCGTGTATGCAGGAACTCCCGGTCAGATCGGAGATTTAAAACTTTACGGTATTACTGGAGTAGGCACTGATGCACAAGGTAACATTTATGTTGCCAACGATGGTTTTAACAACGCTGGTGCTGACCTGAGAAAATTTTCTCCTAATGGTGCAATGCAATGGAGATTGTTAGGGTTGTGCTTTCTGGATACTGCAGATGCCGATCCCGCTTCTGATGGTCGTGACGTGTTCACAAAAGAAGAACACTATGTGATGGACTATGACAAACCTAACGGTCAGCAGTGGACTTATGCTGACTACACAGTTAACGCTATTAAATACCCGCAAGATCCCAGACTCAATACTACAGCAACTGCAGTTTTCTTCCGAAGAGTTCAAGGCAGACCCTTGATGTACTTAACAGGTATGTACAACAGTTGGATGCAAATATATCGTTTTGCACAAAACTCTGAAGGTTGGACGGCGATCCCAAGTGGGATGTTTGTAGGCACTCCAGCAGATCCTAACAAGCCTTTTTTCACTCAAGGGAATTGGCCTCCAAACCAACCTAAATCTGGTGAGTGGATTTGGCGCGATGCGAACGGTAATGGAGCCTTCGACCCAGGTGAATACGATACTAGTAAAGACGATGTTTACATTGGTGGTTGGTGGGTAGATAGTCGAGGCGATGTGTGGAAAAATTTACGCACTGCTAATGGTATCCGACATTATCCTCTCCAGGGTTTTGATGGGAGTGGCAATCCTATCTATACTTATGCATCAATGAAGAAAATAGCCACACCAAACTTGTTCACAGATTTGCGTAGAATAGAATATTTTCCAGAGACAGACACAATGTATTTGACAGGGTTTACTAAAGAAAACCCAGCACCGGATGATGATGCCAAAGTCGTTGGGTCTGAATTAGTCCGTTTTGATAATTGGAGTAAAGGAAACAGAAACCCAGCGTGGAGAACTAAGTTACCTGTAGATAGACGCCCTGAAGAGAAACAGACTATTTACCCAGCCGCAATCAGTGTAGCAGGTGACTATGTATTTGTAGCAACGGTAAAAACAAGGCAAGTTTATGTTTATAGAACATCAAATGGTTCGCAAGCAGATATCATGACACCAGATCTCAATGTTGAACCAGAAGCAGGTTGGGTAGATGTTCCCTATGGTGTCAGAGCTTATCGTCGTTCTAATGGAGAATATATCGTTTTTCTTGAAGAAGACCACCACGGTAAGGTTTTATTTTTCCGTTGGAGACCATAGCAGTTGAAAAGCTTGGGCTTTAGCCCAAGCTTTTTACAAGTCATTTAGAAACCACCACTAAAGGCAAGCGCTCTGTATCAAAGTAATGTACTGCGATCGCTATGCAGGTGCTATGCCCCATAGCCAAAATGATTGCTACATTATTTGTTTAAACTGTCATATGTAAAACATAGCTAATAAGATTGGTAACCCATAACTTATCAAGAAAGTATGTTTCGTGAGTTATTTTTATTTAAAGTTATTGTAAATCTAATAGCAATCATTCTTTACTTAAGCTATAGTTAGTAAATGCTCTGAATTTATACTAAAAAAACGTATGCGCTCGCTCGTTATTATATTTTTTTTACTATATTTAATGTTATCTTTCAATAAACCTGTGTTTGCCAAACCAAGTTTCAATGAAAAAAACATAGATTTTGCTGTACCAATTTGTTATATGCAAATGCAAAATGGTACAATTATAAATCTAAGTAAACTTTGTGATAATCCAGCTAACCCTACGCATATTAAACAAGTTATAGCAACTTATGAATGTCCTGGCTGTAATCTAAGAGGAGCAAACTTAGCTTATGCAGACCTCACTTATGGGGATTTGAGTAAAGCAAACTTGAGTAATGCAAACTTACGTGGTACTAAACTAGTTGATGCCGATCTTAGTGAAGCTAACCTAATGGGGGCTGACTTGAGAGGAGCAAACTTGCGTGGTGCTGATTTGAAAAAGACCAAGCTAAATGGAGCCAATCTCAAGGGGGCTATTATGCCTGATGGAAGTGTTTATAAATAGTACGGCAACTTCTTGTGCAATGTATCCCAATTAGAGAATATTTTCAAAGTGAAGGGCTATTGTAAGAAAACTTACAAGGCTCTAGTGCTTAAATGTGCTTGCAAGCTCATTGTAACTAATAACACGCTATGCTAGGTTTTTCATTATAAATTACAATACCTTTGCCAATTTAGGAGGGTTTGATTTCTGTAGAAAGCGGATGAATACGACCTAGGGAGGTAAGCTTGGCAGAAATCTGGGCGAATATTATAGGCTCTGGTTTTACAGGCAGCATTTTTAACATTTCCCGGACATATTGAAAACCACGGTAGAAAGCCTTGAGGTCAACAATTCCAGAGCCGGGATTACAGGAGCGAAATTGAGCTAGCAGACAATCTTGTTAAGTTAACCATAAACAATGAAAGGTTATTTCTTGAAGTTTTACTTCTGGGTTTGACGCGGGAGCTTTGTTATCTACATTACTCTTTATCACTTGTTCTACCTGAATCGGGAATGAATGTCTTTCGTTGACACTTACCAATGACAATGTAAAGAAAGATAGCCCCGCTCTCGGTTGATTTACTAAAATGGAAAAAAAATTATCTAACCCATATGTTTTTTGACCAGCTTTTGTCACAATAACTTCATCTCCTGCTAACAAATAAACATTATTTTTCCTCCACAGACAAGTGGATATAAACTAGATGCTGAGAAACAAGAGGACGCAAAATACGCTCTGACACAGGGACACGGAGAATTCATAACAACTCTCCGCGTCACCGCGTCTCAAAGTCTCCATGTCGCACGGTTTTAGGGTTTTCTTAGTGCTATTCGGTTTGAATCCCCATCCAATTGTGCCTTCTACCCTCTGCCTTCTTCAAAAGTTTTACTTATTCTTAAGCCGACTTACTCACCTGTCTTTGAGTTAACTTTGGCGTAGCGACGGCTGACCTATCGCCTGTTACAGTTCCCAATTTTACTCTACCTGAGAACTTTTTCCTGCGGTCAATTATTCTCTGGCTATAGTGATGAGAGATCGCTACTTACGAGAGAAATTCAAATTTAACAATTAAGGACTATGAGCAGGTTCTGCTTCCATTAAAAGAGGATACGAGGATGATAGTTCCGCATCCTGACGCAAGATTTCTGGCTGCACTGATTCAGATGGAATAAAGGTTAAACGACACCACATGGGCAATAGTCCCCATTGAGCATCTTGTTCGTCATAGTCAGGATAGTTTTTGTATTCTTCTTCATTTATAAATCCTGTTTCAAAGACAAGTGCGTACTTTCCTTGAACCATTGTAACTTCTTTACCCAAGTCTGCAACGTCTGAAACCCTAACTGTCCCTGATTTTCCTACATCAAACGGAACTAGAATAGCACGAACAGTATCTGCTCTAAGGTTTATTTCATTAGCTAGCCATACTTCTGTTGATAGTTCAGGAGCCTGCCCAATCATACCGAAGGCTACACTACTAGGACGCCATGAAAAGCCCTGTCTACCTTGTTGCTCGGTCCAATCATGAATTATTCCATCACTCCCTGGATCGTAAACTACAATTTGACAGAACGCAACCCCCAACTCAAAAGAGACAATCATCATAGATTATGGAATAACTACTAGCTCTACTTTATATCCATCATTCAGCTTAATATTTGTGGAACCATAATTATTAATTTGGTTACCAATTCTAGTTCCTGTTCCTCTATTATCACCAAGCGTAACTGGTCTTACACTTGCCGCTCCTCCATTTTCAAGGAAAACTGCTGGTGGGTACTCATCTAGGTCTTGACCAGGTCTAGCTGGTGTACCTCCTGATTGCCTATATCTACGGAGAGATGCTCTACGACGCTTCTCATTATTGGGTCTATCAATTGTCACAATTCTTGGAAACCCCTTTGCTTGTGCATCTAACGCATGTGCAGCCGATTCAGGATACTGGCTTGAAGAAATAGTTATCTGAGGGAAACCTAAAGAAAAAAATGTACTGCCACCTGCACTAGAAGAACCTTGAAAAACATTACCTCCTGTAAGTATTTGACTGGGGTCAATAGA
This sequence comes from Scytonema hankhaensis NUACC26, assembly GCF_045865695.1. Lineage (NCBI taxonomy): Bacteria > Bacillati > Cyanobacteriota > Cyanophyceae > Nostocales > Scytonemataceae > Scytonema > Scytonema hankhaensis. The sequence goes on along the minus strand of NZ_BAACAP010000248.1, from coordinate 54,761 downwards.
TAATGCTGCTGTGTTAGGCTGTATCGAACCTTCATTTAATGCAGTTATCTTGAGGAGATTAAAACCTGGTTCAAGAGTTACATTCACGTCTGTACCCTCGTTACTAAGTAATAAAGCTGCTTGTATAACTTTTCCGTTCAATTCAACCTTAATCAAATCGCCATCTTCTACGCCTTCATCAAAAAATCTTATTCTAATCGGATTAGCTATAGAACCCATTTGACATCTTTTACAGTGTTGAAGTAAAGTTACGGCAAAAGTCTTATCCAGCAACCATGCCATACTCCAGCAGCCTAACAGATGAAGAGTGGGAAATTCTTGAACCTCTACTGCCTGAGATATTGCCGACTAAGAAACAGACCAGACCGCCCAACTGGACAAAAAGAGAGATATTGGATGGCATCTTCTATCAACTGAAAAATGGGTGCAATTGGCAAGACTTACCCAAAGACCTCCCCCCTTATTCCACCGTCTATTGGTATTACAAACAGTGGCGGACTGAAGGAGCAATCGACAGACTGATGATTCTGTTACATTCTCAAGTGCGTGAGCAAGTAAAAAAAAAGCAAAATGGACGACGTTGATGATTATCGACTCGCAAGCGGTAAAAAATACCTGTAATGCGAATGTTGAATCAAAAGGTTATTGTTTCTACAAATCGACAAATGGGATTAAGAGGCATCTAGCTGTTGATATCCTGGGGTTTCCCTTCTTTACGCACTGCACTAAAGCAAACATATCTGATGATGCAGGTTTGCTTGAGATGTTGACGCAAAACATTGATTATTTCCAGTCTAAACCCATTGATATTCCCAAGATTACAATCCTCCTTGACCACGGTTATCACCCGGAACACCTGACACAGGCCTTAGAGAAAATTTATCCACAGATCATGACGAAAATCAAGTTTGAACTCTCAGCAAAACCATCGAAACAAGAAAAGCAAGCGCAAGGGAAGTCTGGATTTATTCCGGTTGCCGCGAGGTGGGTGATTGAGCGGTCAAATGCTTGGATGGAGCGTTGTAAAATTCTGGTTAAGAACTTTGAACGAACCCTGGCTGGTGCTACGGCCAAACTCAACCTCTGCTTCATCAGGCTAATGATTAAGAGGCTTGCAGCCTCTTCTTAGATGTCAAATGGGTTCTATATAAAAATGGAGATGTTGCTGGTTTTGCTGCCGATTTACATGGTTGGGAGCGTTTGGGTGGCAAAGCGGTAACAGCTAATTCGCGCTACTTGTACGTGGGAATGTCACAAGGTGCGGGTTCGGGCAAACCGGGTGAGGATTATCCACCAAAAGGAACGATTTGGTACTGTATCCGACGTTATAACTTATCAGGTCAGCAAGCACCTTTTTCTGGTGGGCGTGGTTGGGATAAGAGTATGGCGATCGTGAATACGAGTAGTCCGGTGACTGGATTAGCTGCGACTGATAATGAGGTGTATGTTAGCGACAAGGCTAGTAATAGAATTATTGTCTATGATGCTAACTCCATGAACCAACTCCGGAGTTTCTCTTTTTCGCGCCCCGGACACATAGCTATAGACCGACAGAAGAATCTTTGGATTGTCCAACAAAAAGAGAATTCTTCCTCTGCTGCGATTTTGCGGTATTCTCCCCAAGGACAGCAGTTATCGGAAAAAATTACTAATGTTGTGGAACCAAGTGCGATCGCACTCGACAACCAAGGTAGATTATTAGTTGCAGACAACGGACCGCGCCAACAAATACTGATTTACAACATTACGGGTTCTCCCTCTCAAGTTGGAACATTTGGCATCGAACGAGGCGTGTATGCAGGAACTCCCGGTCAGATCGGAGATTTAAAACTTTACGGTATTACTGGAGTAGGCACTGATGCACAAGGTAACATTTATGTTGCCAACGATGGTTTCAACAACGCTGGTGCTGACCTAAGAAAATTTTCTCCTAATGGTACTTTGCAATGGAGATTGTTAGGGTTGTGCTTTCTGGATACTGCAGATACCGATCCCGCTTCTGATGGTCGCGACGTGTTCACAAAAGAAGAACATTATGTGATGGACTATGACAAACCTAACGGTCAGCAGTGGACTTATGCTGACTACACGGTTAACGCTATTAAATACCCGCAAGATCCCAGACTCAACACCACAGCAACTGCAGTTTTCTTCCGAAGAGTTCAAGGCAGACCCTTGATGTACTTAACAGGTATGTACAACAGTTGGATGCAAATATATCGTTTTGCACAAAACTCTGAAGGTTGGACGGCGATCCCAAGTGGGATGTTTGTAGGCACTCCAGCAGATCCTAACAAGCCTTTTTTCACTCAAGGGAATTGGCCTCCAAACCAACCTAAATCTGGTGAGTGGATTTGGCGCGATGCGAACGGTAATGGAGCCTTCGACCCAGGTGAATACGATACTAGTAAAGACGATGTTTACATTGGTGGTTGGTGGGTAGATAGTCGAGGCGATGTGTGGAAAAATTTACGCACCTCCGGCAAAGGGATTCCCATTGTAAGGTAGGTCTTGGATGTTAGAAGAACTGCCCATTGTAAAGGGATTGTCACCATCAAAAGAACCATTAACATTGCCAAAAATATCCTCTGGTCCATTTACGCCTTCTATATCAAGCAAGGTATTGAAGGGACCAAGATTAACTTCATCCATGTTGTTTATCCTTCTTTATGCTATGAACTAGTTACCATACATTGAAGGTAACTTTGATATTTAACTTTCATCTACCAAAATATTTTTGATTATTTGACATTTCTTTTGAAGAAGTAATTATGCAAAATTCAGTTGGAGGTAAAGCTCATTACTTATACAATTTCTAACTTTTGGTAGAAGAAAATTGATTTTTTTTACTTATTCGTACAAAATACAGTAATCCTAAATCATTGATATAGCAGTTCCTAGTCTACTGAAGTACAAACATATCAGCGTGTATCTGCTACAGGCTGCGGTTAATTCAATATTCCATACCTCGCGAAAGTGGAAATTGCTATAAACAATTTTAAGTCATGTAGCATTGTCCACTAAAAGACTTAGTGGTGGGCAATGCCCACCCTACGTATATTTCACAAATTAAATAGAATTGCTATATTAAGTTTGTAAAAATCTGTAATAGCAATGTCTAACCTTAAAAATTTTTAATTTTCAATTGTAAAGGAATTATAGTCACTAATCCAAAATTGATTTTATGACAATTCTTCATTTGTCGTAAATTTACTCTTATAAAATACGTCTAATGTTAGTGGTATGGATGAAACCCAATCTTGAAGATAGAGGCACACGGTCTGTATCGAAGTCATGTACCGCGATCGCTTATAACTTATCAAGAAAGAGGCTTCATGGAACCAAAACAGCTGAGTCAAGAACTACGTGAAGGGAATAATCCCTATATGACCCGCCGCAGATGGATTATTGGTTTATCTACAATTGGGGGTTCGATGGGGCAAATTGTTTCACTTTACCAAACAGGTATAGTCAAACATTTACCCGATCCGCCAATACCAGTATTTAATGCAGACAAAGTAGACGCATCTAACTACGCCTATAGCCGATTCAATTCACCTGACGGTCCAATTATGGTGCTGAATTACGCCATTACAGGATGGTTAGCTGCAGCAGGAGGTCTAGATCGCGCACGCAAAAATCCACTGTTACCAATTGCTATGGGCGTTAAGATCCTTTTAGATACCGTTGTTTCTGCTGAGTTAGCGCGAGAAGAGTGGGCAGAAAACAAAGCATTTTGTGAGTATTGTCAAGTTGCAACTGTTTGTTCGATCGCTTCCTTGGTACTTGCAGCACCAGAGGTACTTGCAGCTACTCGTGTTCTGCTAAGTCGTCGGGATAGTAAGAAGGCGGAAGTACAGGGCAATACACAGTAATTTTCTGATTAATAAACCACATATAGCAGTCCTAAATCATTTGTAAAAATTTCCCCAGTGGGTGGACAATGCCTATTACCAAGTCTTTTGGTGGGCATTGCCCACCTTACTTATCTACTGTACTCAGGTATGTAGCAATTCACATATCTTGCACTATCGCATCCCAAGCAAAAATCAAAGCTCAAAAAGCTTATTATTTGGTAGGGTGGGTTGCTTACCAGACCTCCCACAAAGAAGGTACAAGATGTCAGCTAAGAAAGAATTAACCGCAGATGGACGCTGATGGACGCAGATAAATTTGTACCTCAGTAGACTAAGAAACGCTATAAGTGTTTTTATGTTGTCTACATCTGCACTTCCAATTAAAGTTGGTCTTATATGCCCCCTCGCAAACGAAACAAATCTGAAAATACTAATCCCGCTCTTCGCGAGTCTATCCCTGAAGAAGCTAAAGTTGATGCTTCCATGGTCACTACTGACGAAATCGAATCCACTCAGATGGATACTAGTAGCACCGATTTGGTGCAGGATGGGGTAGAAAATTTTAAATCAATCGATCCATCTCTAAATTCATTAGTACAGCAAATTGAAAAACAAAACTCTAATTTATCGGTTATAGTAGCACGTCAGTTTTGCTACAAATTAGCACAAACGCTGGTGGAGGTGATGATTAGCGAACCTCGTAAATTTAATGTTTTGGAGGAATTTATTCTCCGCGCAAGTATTGAGTTTACACCTCCGCCTACATCACAAGAATTGGCAAGTGTCTTGGGCTTAGATATCATATTCGTGCAAAATACTGCTGAAAATTTAGTAAGATTTAAGAGTTTAAAATTTTCACAAACAGGTGAGATTAAGATTACACCACAAGGGCAGGAATTTTACAAACAGGGAAATGTCTCTCTACCACCTCAAGTAAAACAGATTTATGCGATCGCCGATCCTTTTGTAGAAAACCTGACTTTTCAGTTTGAAGCTTTACCATTGGGATTAGTCGATTTACCCGATTTAGGAGAGTTAGTCTCTATTGAAAATCATCTTCCCCCTCTTAAGAGTTTGGCAATGACCGATATTCAACAACTGGTTCAGGCTGCAGGTTTAGGGCTTCACGTACCAGAAGAAGGAAAAGTTGTAACTAATTTTCAGATGATTGGTAAGCCTCAGATATGTTGGAGAACTATCTCTCTCTTTGTTTTACTTGATGTTATAGAAAAGAAATATATTATTCAGGTTAGGCGAGATAAGCAAATCTTGGAAAAAGCATCAAATTTGCTAACAGAACTAGAAGCTCAACAACAATTTGACTTAAAGCATTTAGGTATAATATCACAAGAAAAGACTTCTGTAAGTTATTCCACAGCAAAACCCAAACGTCAAAGGTCAACAACAAAGAAAGGCAAATGATATGTTATCAATGTCTCCATTAATTGAAACCGTGCTATGGGGACTAGGTGTTGCAATTATTATTTTGATAGGAGTCGGTTTCTATCTACTATGGCAAATTGCCCTTGTAGCAATAGGTTACAAAGCTAAAATACTTTGTTCGGGTGTCTTTGTTTCCAAGCGAGATTCAACACCGGTTAAAAACGAAGATTTATTGGTTGACAATTTGTCACTTCTGAAATATATCAGTAGCAAAATTGACTATCAAGAGCAATCTGTAACAGCTTCATTCTTGGGGTTTATCAAACGCAAGGCAATTTTTCGTTCTCAGCTCGGTTGTACTTTATTGAGCGATCGCTCTCAAGAGCAATTCTATCAACAACACAATCTTGCAAATTGGTTGTTGTTCGTCTAGGTTTATCTCAACTTCCTAGAAGTTGGGATTGTGAATGGTTCATTGAGGAAGTGGTCGGAAGTTTTTCAAGTTTTTAAGTTCGCGCAAAGACGCACTTGCAATTAAGGGGTTTTTCAGAGTAGTCTTTGCGCGAGTTTTTTCAAAAAATGTTAGTTATTTGTGAGAAAAGTAGCTAAAATGCTAAGTGCTTTCCAAGTTTTATCTCCAATCATACCGTTGGGAATAAGTTGTTGACTTTCCTGAAACGCCTGTACGGCTGCTTCTGTTTTTTCTCCAAACATACCGTCAATTACACCATCTTGATAAAATCCGCCTCTAAAAAGAACTTCTTGAACAATTGCAACCTGTTGACCGTGACTGCTACGGTGTAAGATTGGTTTATTAACTGGAGCGTTAGCTCGCAAAGATTGCCAAGTCAAAGGACCTGCAATACCGTCTTGTTTGAGAAGGAATTGGTATTGGACAATTTTGACAGCCCCCTGAGTTTTGATGCCAAAAAAACTGTCAACTGTCAGGCGATCGCCACTAGGAAATCTGCCATTCAGCAGTTCTTGCAATTGTTTCACTTTTGGGCTGTTAGCTCCAAGTCTTAGTATAGGGTCGATTGCTGGTGTCGCTACCTGCATAGTTATACCTCGTGAATAATATTTAACTAATTCAGGGGTTTTACCTCTATAAACCGGATTATTTGAAGCATAAGTTAAGTTAGAATCATGACATCTCACTCTTTGGGATTATCATTTTTTATTTGTCAACTGCCATCAGTAAGATTTTCATATTTTGTAGATTGGGCATAACAAAGTAATTTAAGATCTATTTTATAAATGAAGTTTATGGAAGACTTAAAGCAAACATTAATCAGCTACTCCAGCACAGACTTAGAACAGCGTAAAAACTGGTATTCTCCTGCAGCAGAGGCTTATAACAAAGTTAGACCCCGCTACCCCAAGGAATTGATTCACCAAGTTGTAGAAGTTGCTCAACTGAGCGCAAACTCAAAAATTCTGGAAGTGGGATGCGGTCCTGCAACAGCAACAGTAGGGTTTGCTCATTTGGGTTACTCAATGACTTGCATAGAACCAAACCCAGATTTTTTTCGGTTAGCTCAACAAAATTGTCAATCCTATCCTAATGTAGAAATTCAGAATACGTCTTTTGAAGAGTGGGCGCTCGTGGAGCATGAATTTGATGTCGTGTTAGCAGCAAGTTCTTTCCATTGGATATCACCGGAAGTAGGATACCCGAAAGCAGCTAAGGCTCTACAAGAGAGTGGTTACCTGATTTTATTGTGGAATAAAGAACTTCAACCATCTTATGAAGTCTACCAAAGTTTATCTGAAGTCTATCAAATATATGCTCCATCCCTGAACCGATATGAAGACAGAGAAACTCAAGAACAGATATTGAGCGGATTAGGAAAAATAGCCATTGATTCCGGGCAATTCAAAGATTTAATATCTGGACAAGTCATATCTGAAGTCACCTATAATGTTGATGAGTATTTAATGCTTTTGAACACTTACTCACCTTATCTAAAGTTAGATTCACAGAGTAAAGATGCTTTATTTACGGGATTAAGACATCGGATAGAGCATGATTTTGGAGGCAATCTTCAGCTTTCATATATTTCCGCCTTTCATATTGCCAAAAAATCAGGACTTACGCAAAGCCCCCCTTTTTAAGCTGCGGTGTACACACAAGTCGAACTTACCCCCCTTAATCCCCCCTTGGTAAGGGGGGAAACAGATAGGTAATCTTAGACCGGAAAGGGAGTAGTTACCAAACTTCACTATTGTCTGTGCAACTTGCACAGTGGTTCTGTTCCAACTAGTTTACGAATTATGACTTTAACGATACTGGTTCTTAAAAATGAAATAATAACTCTCAACGAGATGATTGAGGATTAATTGATTATGGCTGATTCTAGTTTACCTATTCTGCGAAAAGGAGACAGTGGTTCTACCGTTGCTCTTTTACAAACCTTTCTACGGATTAAAGGCTTTGGAACAAGTACAAATCCCAATCTTCAGCTTCGTGTCGATGGAATTTTTGGTGAGCTAACAGATTCTGTTGTTCGCCAGTTCCAACAAAGCTCAAGTTTAAAAGTTGATGGGATCGTGGGAGCTAAAACTTGGGAAGCTTTTGTTTCTTAATCCCTTGAGTAGCTTGTATAAATTAAATACTATTTATTACAGATACTGACGGAAACTGACTTTTTCTGACGGCTAGATTTTTGGTAATATCGGGGAATCATAACCTATCGTAGGGGCGCGGCGACCTTGCGCCCCTACAGAGATAAAATTTTTCTCGGAAATGTCAAGAGCGTTTCCCAAACACTTCTTTAATCGCAAGTGGATTAAGATTAAAAACCTTGCCACTTGTAAATAATTGATATCCAACCGAAAAGGAACCCGTAGCCAACAGGAAGGAAAAAAGAGTCATCGGTACAATAAGGATACCTCCACTGCCGATCGCGATCGCGACTCCTATTGCGATAAATACCCATCCCAACCTCCGGTTTGAACCTCCGTAAGTTAAGGTTAATACTCCAATAACACTGAGTCCAATCAGTGGAATATTGTAGATAAAACCAACAGAACCAACAACAAGACTCGAACTTAAAAACCCAAGTCCCGCCAGCATGAGAACAAAACCTATAAGCTGAGTGATAATAGTTACTTGAATTTCTGCTTCTTTATTTGTATTAATAACACTAGCTGGTGGATTATTGGAAGGAACCCCCGCGTTACTGGAATTTCCTACTGGGTTGTTAGGATTAGGAACAGTCGTTTGCTTGTTCTGGAATAGAAACGTGACTTTATTTCCTTGTCCCAAACCAATCCGAGCTCCCAAGTTGAGAGGGTAGAAGTTCCTTGGCTGTAGCCTGACATTGTTGATATACGTGCCATTCGCACTCCCCATATCAACTATTTGGCGATCGCTACCTTGTACCCAAATTTGAGCGTGGACTCTCGATACAACGTCACTATCTGGTAAACCCGAAACATCAATATCCGGTACAGTTTGACCACCAGGCTTACCGATGTGAATCACAGAAAGATTTGGCGGGAGTGAAAAAACAGTATTTGTTTGGATGTGCAGTAGTTCTGGTAAATGCGATGCAGTTTGCATGGAACTTGTGAGTAAAACACCTTTTCCAAGTTCCTCTGCAAAAAGATAAAAAGAGAATAGTAATATCCCTGAAATGAACTTGAATTTTTCAACAAGCACATCCTGTTGGAAAAGCCCCCAAGCTAAAAGCCCAGGGTTATATAAACGAAGCCCCAGATCCCCGACTTCTTTGAGGATACAACTGGTCAATCGGGGGGCAGATCCCTCACTCGTTCCCAGGCTCCGTCTGGGAATGCCTTCCAGGGGAGGCGGAGCCTCCCGTCTCGATTCAGCCTCGCGAAGCAACAGCGCACCAGTATGCATTCTCAGCCTCTGGTTGGGAACGAGAGGACAAAAAAGTATCAACTGAGGAGCGACGCCCCCCGCTCATCAACAGCATCCTTTGAGAAGTCGGGGATCTGACCAACTTAAACCATCAAAATTAATATGCCATCCTTTAAGGTTAGCGCTATTATGTCAGATCTTCTATCTAGATAAACAGGGAGAACTGCCAGATCCAACAAAAGCAAGCATCTGAAACTTTGGCAACAATTTATCCAGGTAATGCAACTTCACTTAATGCTTTATTGGAAATTATAGATACTACTACTAATATAAATATCTTGAGAAGAGCTATCGAAAATTTAGCAAGAATTGACCAAAGTAATCAGACGGCAATGAACGCCTTTGTGTGTAAGGCGGGAATATTCTCAACTGGTTCTAAGAGTTTAATGATTTGACCGCGTTTGATTCCTTTAACTTTCATTGATTAAGCTCCTTCTGTAATGGATATTTATTATTCATCAAGTCTACCTTAAGAATGGACAACTGACACCCAAGATTCAGCGATCGCAACTGGGGATGAATACATCAGTGATATTTATAGTGTATGCAGAGAAACATACTACACTCAAACTTAAGCGAACAAGATTTTTTTCAATGAGATTGTTTTGACAGAGCTATTTCTGATTGCAGCGTGTTTTCAATTTCTTCAAGAAGACTAAGTGTTTGCAGCAACTTTTGTTTTTGCTTTTGAACGGCTTGTAAGTCTTCTTGTAAGTAAGTACCATTTTTAAAGAAAGCGATCGCAATTAAAACCGCACGGCTATCCGAGTGCATTAGGTATTATAAAGGTAGAGAAATCGTAAATTAGGTATATTTTCAAAATCTTTAATAAAGTATACTTCCACCACCTGCAAATGCATCTAACACAGTAGGTGTGCGAGTTCCCCAAACCTTTTCGCAATAATCCTGCACCTTCTTAATTCTTGTCGAACTCGGCGGTGTTTTGTAAAGTTTTATCTCCTTCCCCGGTTCCAAGCCCAACAAATATTCAAACTCTTCCATCGTCACATCTGCTGGTAACAACGAAGCCAAAACACTAGCACGACTAAATGACAACGGCTTGCGCGAGTACCAGCGATGCAATCCTTTAAATGGATTTCCCCCATGTTCGTAGTATACCTGCTCGTTTAATATTTGTACGGGCATCATTTTCTCGATGAAGACAGGGGGACTTTTAGGGGTTAGGTTGGGCATTTATGGTATGATAAGAAATAATACTAATAATGTTATTCTAACTACATATGATTTCCACCTTTTAAAATCCTTGTAGCTAAAACTAAAATTAGTCATGTCCAACTCAGTGCAAAAGCGGCGAGTTTCGATTACCGTTGACTCGCATTTACTAGATGAAATTGACAAACTGACAGACAACCGCTCTGCTGCTTTTGAAGAAGCACTGCGTCTTTGGTATGCTAAACAAATTGAAGACCAATTGCGAAGATTTTACCAATCTCGCACTCAAGCTGATATTGAATTTGAGCAAGAATGGACAACTGACACCCAAGATGCAGCGATCGCAAATTGGGATGAATAGGAATGAACAATACAGGTAACTTCCCACGTCAGCGCGAGATTTATCTATGTAGAGCTTTACGGCAATCGGGCGACACTAAAAAACGTCCTGTTGTCATTGTTTCCTTGGATATTCGTAACGAATATAGTTCAACCGTTTTAGTGATTCCATTTTCCTCCGATACCCAAAGCGCCGTTGACAATCTCAGTCGTGTTTTGATTCAGGCTGGTGAGGGTGGATTAGAACTAACTTCTGTTGTGATGTGTGAGGTGATTACCAATGTTGAAAAACGCTATTTAGAAAGAGGTCCTTATGGTCAAATTAGCTCTGAATCTCTAGCTCGAATTCAACGGGCAATTCAGGCAGCAATTGGTGTGTTTTAGCCTCATCTTCTATCCACTTTAGTCATTTATCAATATCGGTAGTGCAAATTGGAACCAAATTTCAGTGGATATTCCATTACAGTTTTCATTGTTACCAGGTTAGCTCCTTCGCCTGCTTGTGCTGACGTTTCATCTGTTTATAAACAGGTACACCATAAATTTGCTCCTCCAGTTGCTGCCACTTTATCTTGTTAAAAGAGCGTGACAGTCCAGTTGGTGCGTTAGTTTTTGCCAAAAATGCAGTGGCTGGAGATATTTGGACTCGTTCTGGTCGATTCCCTCTTAGTCATATGACTATTATTGGTTCGCATATCCGTAAGCTTTATCCCTCTCCCCAATCTCGATCAATTAAGGTTTGCGCGAGAACGCAGTATCACCTATGTTGCTCCTCGTGCAAATGATGATTGCTTGGACTGTAGCAATAGCGATCGCAGTCGTCGCGCTAGGGGCGATCGCTATCGGTTGCCTTGTCGAATTCCATTTTCTAGGAGTTAACCATGAAATTTCAAGGAGCAGTCATTAAGGAACAGAGAGTCACTTTCGTAGTGGTTATTGTCAAGAAGCATATTCTAGATCGCAATACTGAAGCTGACAAAACTTTACGGATGTTTCAACCTATCTTCCCAGGAATACCTATTGTGCTGATGGCACAAGATTTTAGAGGAGTCCCCACTTACTACGGTCGCAGAGACATCTATCAATTTATGGCAAACATTCCAATTCAATGCGTACCTTGGAAGGAGTACACCCTTAGTTGATAGCAGTAAAAAAGAATGGTTTTTCAGAGTTAGCTATCTCCTAACAGTATACGCATCGCCTTCAAGGCTACACTTCTTTTCCCATTACTAATTTTGGCAAACCAGTAGTGCGATTCTTCATTACTCATGGCAGTAATTCCCTTAGTAATATTAGCAATTCGCTCTATCACCATTACCGTAATCAACTAAGATTTTAAAAGTTGTGGTTTTGGTGATGGTAGTCTCATACTCGTCACTCGGACGAAATTCTCCTGCTATAGAATTTCCATCTTGATAAAGCTGAATTGCCAACGCCCCCGATGCTTTCCACCTAACCCGCACTGGTTTAGAAGAATCAGTACTGGGCATAATTTGCGCATTGAGTTCAATTTCTCGTGGTTTTGGTAGTTCCAAAATGCCCCGGCGATAAAGCACCATCCTGTCAGAAAATTCTATGGTGTCAGGTAGGGTAAACTTGCCATCATCAGTTTTAATATAAACCCGTTCTCCTATCTTCATATCCCAGCTTCCCAAGAGCAAACCTTGACGGATAGTATCTCGCAACTTTGACACTTCAGCATCTAGGAGTATATTTAAACCTCGATCTTTAGCAAAAGCTTCTCGCAGGGCTTTTGTTGTCCAATGGTCTAAACCAGGTAACCACACTTTCTGCAAAATGTAAGCAGGTGCGTATACTGGTGCATCTTCGGCACGAATTTTTTGACAATCTCTTAGCGCTTTTAAAATGACATCTTGCTGGTTATTCTTGCCCTTCACTTCACTGGAATCTTGTGCTGGAAGTGTGTAGTGCATCAACTCTTTAGGCGCTTTGACTGGATCATTAGCTGGGTAGAATAAGTGACGGTAGGTATTCGTTAAAGATATTCGTACTTTTAAATCAAAGTCTCCTTTTCTTTGTTTGAGTTGTTGCTGCTGACTTTCTGATAAATCTTGCAAGCGGTTGGGAGAATTGAGGATATTTAGTATTGCCCGATATTCCCTCACATTATCGATCGCTCTGTCTAATTCTTGCTTATTAGCAACTAGGAATAACAAGCGATTTCTAAAAATCCGAAACTTTCCTGCTTCACCTGTGTTGTTAAAAATTCGCTCAACTATAGGTGGAGGACTTTCGGTTGTCGTGGAAATTGTTGCTTCTTGGAAATCAATTAAACATAAAGCGATCGGATCTGCAACATCATCCACATCTGTAGGTGACTCTGGCGCAGCCACAAGCTTAAAGAATTTATCAGCAAAGATAGTATCGCGGCGGTTGCGTAACTCATCCTTCGCCTCAGTGATACCAATTTGTGCGCATACCAAGTGGGATGGGCATAAACAACCGTGGATGCGATCGCTCTTCCATAAGGTTGTCGCATCAACAGTACGGGAAATTCTCCTTCTGCATCGGGACGGTATACGTCTGCATCAAGGCGTATGCCATCGCGCATCAACACCGATGAAGTTTGTTTAGGAAAGACTTTAAACATTTTGAATAGGGAAGTAGGTCAACCGAAATAAGTTCAATACTGAGAGACTTAGTTTTGCAAAAGTTACTGAGTTTTTTGTTCTTATCATTTTACGTTACTTAGCACCTCTACCAAATCATCGATCGCTTTTACCAAAAATTCTCTACCAGAGGGATATTAATACTCGCCACAACCTCTGCTTCTTAATAGATAAAATTGCGTAGTAAATGATACAAAATTTATTATACAATAGCAATGAAATATACAGTTTTCAAGCAAATCTTATGTGTTTTCTTCTCTTTTACCAAAGCAATTGGTCATAAAAGAGGTCGAACTGGTGAGAGTGTAATGATTGCCATATCGTCCTTAGCTCCATTCATCTGACACATCACTGGGAAATGATGTCCATCAAAGTTCATCAAGCGAGCAAGAAAATTTTGACGAGTTTATAACTTTAACATGACTGTATTAGATAACTGCGATCGACCCACACAAAAAGGCTTGCACACTCTTGGTGTAATCCTGCTAGTCGCTGCATCCTTAATCTGGGGTACAACATTTCCACTGATTAAAAATGCCATCGCTAGCCTTTCACCGTCTGCAATACTCGCAAGCCGCTTTGTTGTAGCTGCAGTGGTATTAGCTCCGTACTTGCGCGACCTGAATGCTAAATTAATCCGCGATGGATTTCTATTAGGACTAGTGCTCTTTGCCTCCTTTGCTACCCAAACATTGGCGCTTGAAACAATACACGCAAATAGGGCAGCATTTATTAGTAGCTTAACTGTTGTGATAGTACCACTTTTAGGTCTGGCGATCGGTCAGCGCGTACTGCTGAAAACTCTGTTAGCAGCAGTCGTTGCCATAACTGGCATTGGAGTTATGTCATGGGAAAGCGGACAGCTAAGCGTTGGCGATTTATTGTTGTTCGGTAATGCTTTCATCTATGCCATCTATATCTTGATTCTTGAGAAAACTACACAACGCCACCCAACCCTTTCACTTACCGCCGTTCAGGTCTTAGTTATAGCGCTGCTTGGTATGCTTTGGGCAGCTCCGGAACTGGTTGGACAAATCCACGCAATTGGTACAAACTTAAGTGCAGTTCTTTACCTCGGTTTGATTGCTACTGCTGCTACCGTTTTGATAGAGACAATGAGCCAGCGCTGGGTTTCGGCTCAAGAAGCAGCGCTATTTTACACACTCGATCCAGTGTTCTCAGCAGTTATCTCGTTTTTACTACTGGGTGAGACACTTGGAGTTCGCGGTCTAGTAGGAGCAACTCTAGTTTTAGCCGCAATGGTCTTAAGCCAAGGTGGAGGTAAGGATACACAGGACAATAGAGAGATGGCTACGCTGTACATTCCTTTTACATCCCGCGAGGACGACTCTCGCTTGTCACCACTTACAGTCTCATTACATCCCGAAACACGTCAGTTAGTTGAATTAAGGAAAGATGATAATTCTCTACTCTCTCTTTCCTCTGCGTCCTCTGTGGTTTATCAAAAAAAATAATTTACCTGAGTATAGGAATCCTAAATCATGCATGAAAAACTTTAGCGTCTCTTGCAAGGTCAATACTTTGGGTTTGTCTGCCAATGTAGAATATGTCAGTGAGTGTTGTTGCTGTTACATATCCTACCACTTGACCAGAATCAATTGTCTTAAACAAAGCTTCCGCATCTTGCAGAAATGGCTCTCGGTTTAGCAAGTAATCTAAAAGAATGTTGGTGTCAATCAAGACTCTCACTAAATATACTTCTCCACCCGACGTTCTTCTAGCATTGCTTCCACCTGTTCATCAGTTGGTGCTGGCTGGTCGGTTTTCAATAAACCTTTCATCTGCTTGATGATGCGCGTCCGTTCGGGTTGTTGCCTTGAGAGTTATCTTGTAAAGATTCAACGAGCGCACGGATAAGCTCAAGGCGATCGCTCACAGACAGTTTACGAGCTTGCTCTTTCAGCTCTTGCAAGACCATAGGAGTGACTCCTACAAACATAAATATTTAAATTTTAATTGTATCTTTGTAGGTGTGCTTCTTCAGATTACCATTAACCGACTTTCAGCCATCCAAAAACCTGCTCGACTGTCAAATCCAGCGTTAAAAATTGCGGAATAGGAAGAGTATCGTTACCAGTCAACTCTACAGGTTCTTGTCCGGGGATAAACACCAAAATTATCCTATCTTCAGGGTCAATTAACCATCCTAACTCAGTACCGTGTTTGAGACAGTGCAAAATATTGCTAATAACTTTAGTAGCTTTCTGGTCAGGTGAGAGAATTTCTACCATCCAATTAGGATGAATTTCAAAAGCATTAGGTACTTCACCATCCGCATCAAAGGGAATTCGCTGCCAAATAAATACAGTAGCATCTGGCACAATCGAACGCCCGCCAAAAGTGCAGCGCAATTCTGGGAAGGCTAGGGCAATTTTTGCGGTTTCTGCAACCTGATTGACTGCATCACAAAACTTCAGTTGTAGACGCGAATGTTTACCTTGAGGCATAGGCTTTTGGTAAATCCAACCATTGATAAATTCACTGGCTGGCTTAGTTTCTGACAGTTTGAGGAATTCTTCGAGAGTCAAAGATGTTGCTGTTGTCATAGCCTTGGTTAGAGAAATCGCCAGTATGCTATTATGCTATCTTTAGTAAGCACTGCCTGCTACAATCTTTTACCCAAAAGCTGCAAGTCCTCTTTCCCCAGGCAAAATTGCCTCCTTAAAAGGTTTGTAACACGTTCCATCGAGCGGCAGAAGATTGGCAAAAAATGTCAAAATAATATGACCATTAGTATCCCTTCCTATGATATGACTACCCTGAACATCTCCCTACCTGATTCAATGCGGGCATTTATCGAAGAACAAGTCAAACAAAAAGGTTATGGTACAGCGACTGAGTATATTCACCATTTGATTCGCCAAGAACAAGAAAATGTTGAACGCAAACGTTTAGAAAGTCTTTTACTGGAAGGTTTAGACAGTGGCGAGCCAATTGAAGTTAGTGAGGACTGGTGGGAAAACAAAATTTTTTAAAGTAAAAAGTCTTAAATATTAACACCTTCGTTTAGTACTACAACGAGATGTTGATGTTGTCATAGCCTTCTTAATTTTACCCTCCGTCAAAATTTATCATTAACCCACTGCAAATCCGGTATACTGCCTAACTAAAGGTTCATGAAATGCTAAAACAATATCTGATTTTGGGACTCCCAACTTTACTAACTCATCGGCAATACCAATTTCTGTACCATCATGGTGTATCCAAATTTTCTCACCTTTAATGTCTAGATGCAAAATACAACCGTACATTGGCTTTCGATTCTTCCATCCTGTATGAACAACTTGATAGCGATCGCGCTCGGTATCGAAAATCAGTTCAGTTTCCGCTTCTCCATCTGATGGACTAAGACTGGCATAATCGCTTAATAATTGTTTGATATATGTGCGATAGCGTTCTAGTTTTTCCATTCTAAAATTACCTCACTCACTGGATCGTAAATTATTAAAGTAATTAGAAAACGTTGAATTATAGTTTGTACAAATGGAAGAATAAAAAACTTACGATACACACCGACTGGAACAGCCAAATATAAAATTCGTTCGGGTTGCTGTTCTTCCAAAGCGACTCGATAGTTAATAAATTGCCCTATGGCAGTATGAAATTCAGAAATATTTGATGTGCCGATAAAACTTTTAATTTCAACAGCTATTTTTTCCTCTCCACGTTCTGCAGCAATAATTTTTTCTGCTCCTAAGTCAATTTCCATATTCACCCCACCTACCTGAATTCTCAGTGGGTCATCTGTAACCAGCCAACCCTCCTTTTCTAAACCTTTCCTAACTGCATCATGAAAAACATCTTTAGCCATTGAGTTCTTAATACATATCTATATCGATTATGCCTATTACTTCAAACTATAGCAAGCCTGAAAAACTTGGTGGGATGGGAGTCCTCGTCAGTTATTGTCAATAGCGGGCAGGATGCCCGCACCACAAGAAATTTGGGAAATTTTGGGAATTTTGTGTTTGGAAACCCAGATGGCGTGGGATTAATGTATCGGTGCTAAAGTATCCACTCTACCAAGTACTGACATATCTTCCTCATCTAATGCCACTGGTGTACCACTGCGAATCAGTTCGGCAAAATCCTCATTAGGAACCATAATAGTCAACGTATACAATCGACTGGAACCTGTATTTTTAATCAAATGAGTCCCTGTAGGCGGAACTAATAAACTATCTCCTGCTTTAATGGGAACAGTTTTACCATCACACATAGCGACTCCTTCCCCTTTCAAAACAAAAAACATTTCTACTGCCATTTGATGGCGGTTGGGGGGTGTTTTGCCGCCAACATCAAAAATTTCTACACAACACGTTAAAGAAGTATTGGCGCTAGCTGGATCGAAGACGATCGCTAACCGATTTGAGTCGCTAGGGCTAATCCGATAAGCTTGGTAATCTTTTGGAGACTTAACGACAGGAATGACACAACGAGTCGCACGCATTGATTTATCCTCCTTGGTTATTGAGGTTATTTAGTGCTGTTAAAACAGATTGGGAATTAGTCACAAAGCCAAAGCACTGGTTGACGTTGTAAAGTGTCGCCAGCCAACAGTAATCGGGAGAAGTTGTGGCGGTACAGTCTTTGATTAATAGGCAGTCATAACCCAAGAAATTCGCATCACATAGGGTAACCATGACACACTGATCGGCATTAACACCCGTAAATAATAGAGTATTTCTACCTAAGTTCTTTAAGATACTGTCTAAGGGCGTATCCCAAAAACCACTCATACGGTATTTATCGACTCGAATATCTTGGGGTAAATGTTCCAATTCATCCACTACCGCCGCCGCCCAACTACCAGCCATTAGAACCCGCGCACCATTACTAGGTAAGGGAGCGCCCAATCCGACCCCTTCCCCTGTCGGATTGTAGACGTGAAGGACATTGGCACTAATATTAAGTAAATCGGGACGATTACCCCAATTCAACCAGATAACTGGAACGCCTTTTTCCCGAAGTGCAGGCAATAAAGCTTGCAACGGTTCAATGGGTTTACGTGCTGGAGTAATATCGACACCGATATGCGCCAACCAACCATCAGGGTGACAAAAATCGTTTTGCATATCAACGACGAGAATGGCAGTTTTTGCCAAGTCAAGGCGCAGAGTTTTAGTTTCTGTTGTTAAGATAACGGGTTGTGGGGGTTGGGGAGGACGAGTAATATCTGCAAACGTCTGGCTGACAGCCCATGCGTTTGGTGCAATTCCTAAATTCCGAAGAGGTACATTCATCACATTGCAATACCCGAAACCATTGCTTATTTTGTAACGTGAAAATCCTCTAAACGTTCGATTACTTAATTAAGGTTAAATATGGTGTTCACTATCCAAAATGTCTCGATCGCCACTGACGATGATTATGTCACCGTAGACGTGCAAGTTATAGACGGAACTATAGCTAAGGTAGCACCTCATTTAGAAGTTGTTGGTACTGTAGTTAACGGTGAGAATAAATTACTACTACCGGGATTTGTCAATGCCCACACTCACTCCTCAGAAATGTGGCAACGAGGAGCTATTCCACCTTTTCCATTGGAATTATGGCTGGCAGAACTTTATGATTTTGCACCTCTCGATACAGAAAAAGTTTACTTAACTGCTCTAAGTACGGCGGTAGAAACTCTACTATCGGGTGGCACAAGTGTAGTGGATCATCTCATACTTATTCCAGGGCAAGAGTTAGAAACAATTGCAACGGCTGTTCGCGCTTATCGAGAAATTGGCATCCGCGCCTTTGTTGCACCCCTCATTCAAGATGAATCCCTGACAGCTGGTATACCATCCGGGGAAATCGAGCAAACACACGATCCCTACTTTCGCTCAACCACAGCAACATTAGAACTTATAGAAGAAGCTGTCAGACAGTTTCACCGTCCAGATGAAGGGATAAATATTCTCGTTGCTCCCACAGGGATACAATTGTGTTCCGATGCTTTGTTTGAGGGGTGTAGTGAGTTAAGCGATCGCTACAATCTTTGCCGTCACTCCCACTTACTGGAAACCAAAGCACAAGAAAAACTAGCTCGAGAAAAATACGGTTGTACTGCTGTCGAACATTTAAAGCGCATTGGTTACCTAGACCATCGTACCACATTAGCCCATTGCGTTCACCTCACAGACAACGACATTGCCATTCTTGCCGAAACAAAATCCACAGTTGTACACAATCCTTTAAGTAACTTGCGTTTGGGCAGTGGCATCGCCCCCATTTTAAAATACCGTCAAGCAGGAGTAAACGTATCTTTTGGTTGCGATGGAGCGTCTAGCAACGACTCCCAAGATTTACTAGAAGCAATCAAGATCGGTTCCATATTACACAACGTTACAGATTTAGATTACCAGCATTGGATTACACCCCGTCAGTCAGTAGAAATGGCATCATTAGGTGGTGCAAAAGGATTGAATGTAGCAGAGACACTGGGTTCAGTCACTGTAGGTAAGAAAGCTGATTTGGTGTTGTACGATCTCACTAGCTTATCCCTGTTACCACGTACAGATCCCATTGGTTTATTAATTCTCGGTCGCCCTACCAATGTTGTAAATAGCGTATGGGTAAATGGCAAGCAGATTGTTGCTGATGGAAAAGTAAACAATATTGATGTCGATGAGTTACGACAGCAGTTGTTTAACCACAGTCAATGGCATGCAAATCGCAAATCTCAAACCGTAGCCCAAATTGAAGCACATTATCGGGCAGTGATGGGGTTATAAGATGGCGACTGGCGATTGGTGATTGGGAACTAGGAAAGAGACATCTTCATGCTTGGTTGTGGGATTTTCCCATGAATGACCGACCTGTAAAGATACTGGGTTTCTGAAACTCAGTATTTTCTCCAGGAACAGAGTTGTAAACAATCGTTAATTTTTAGGGTATTTAAAGCTTAGTTTAACATTCTAGTATTGACCATCACATTTCCCCAAAGCATAATGGAATAGGTTTTGGTATCTTTATATCCAAACTGTACCAGGATAAATAACTAGTACATTCAAAAGTGAGGTAAAAAAGGTAGTAAAAGTAACTCGTATCTACGTAAAGCAGAAATTAAGACGATCTGCAAACTCCTCAGCGTTTTATAAGGATACTGTTGGCGAATGGTAGAGCAGACCTGACCTCGTTGACCTCGTTCCTGGGCTACAGCCTGGGAATGCCTTCCGAGAGGCTCCGCCTCCAGTACTCAGTTACGTAGATTCTACATATTCAGAGGTTAAAAGTCTTACAAGTTTTTAAACTTTGTATTCTTCTCGCTCCAGTAGATAGATGCAATCAGTTTTAGAGTTAAAACTGATTGACATCTTAGGGATCTCTATGTACACACAAGTCGAAATTACCCCCCTTAATCCCCCCTTGGAAAGGGGGGAAATTGAATGTTCCCTTAGAAAGGGGGGAAATTGAACGTTCGGTTCCCTCTCCTTTTCAAGCCAAATCATGGTTTTATACCTGTTGCTAATGCGATTGAGGGAAACTAGATTTCCGGTTCCCTCCCCAATCCATCGGGGAGGGTTAGGGTGGGGTAAAACCTCATATCGAACCTAAATTCGTCAGTTATTTCAACCTTGTGTGTACGCCAGAGTTATTAATTATCTTAATTTAAAGAAAAAATTATGAGTTCTGTACAAGTTTTAAATAAAGGGATCGCATTAGCTAAAACTAAACTGCAAGAAAAAGCGCAAGAACCTGGGTGGAGAGACTTACTGACAAGAGCATTTGATAATTTAACTTCATGGTCTCAAGTTGAAAGTTTAACTCAAGCGTGGAGTTTGGGAGATTTTAGCAATCTTCCTCACATTGAAATTGTCAGTTCAGATATTCTGGGAAACGCAAATGCAGCATATGCAGCTAGTTTAAATACAATTTATATTTCACAAGATTATCTTGAAAAGTATAGAAACCAGCCAGAAGATATTGTATCTGTTTTATTAGAAGAAATTGGTCATTCTCTGGACAATCATCTAAATTTTAATCTAGATAGTGCGGGAGATGAAGGAGCAATTTTCTCAGCCTTAATTCAAGGCAAAGTTTTAGATGACTATCTACTGCAACAATTACGAACAGAAGACGATCGCATTTTCCTTCACGTAAATGGGCAAGTTATAGCAGCAGAAGCGGAGACTAGTCCAGAAAGTAACTTATCCTTTTTAAGTCAGTCTATAAAACCTTTATTTGATAACCTTAAACAGGCAGTTGCAGGACAAACTTTAAACAATCTGCCAATTTTAGGTGATGTTCCCCTCGGTAATTACGTTAACGAATTCATTACAGATACAGTTGAAAAAAGAATATTAGATGAACTCGATAAAATTACTAACAAAACTACAGCTTCTGTACAGCAAGCTTTATTTGATGCGTTAAAGCCTGAAAGTCAAGGTGGCTTGGGCTTGCTGTTAGACTTAGATAATAATAATTTAATCGATCTCAATGATATTAAAACTCCTACTGATGCTACCAGTATTGGGTTTCAATTCAAAATTGGGAAAAGCTTTGCTCCCGATATTTCCTTATCAAAAAGTTTAGGTTTGCCTAATTTAGGCGTTAACTTAACAGGAGGGATAACTCCTAGTTTAGCATTTGGTTTAAATGTCGGCTTTGGAGTTGATAATACCACTGGTGCTGATGCTTTTTTCTTTGACACAGCTACCCCAGAGGAATTCCAAGTCGAACTTAACGCAAATCTCAAAGATAAAACTGCTCAACCTTTAAAGTTAGCTGGTTCGCTGGGCTTTCTACAAATTAGCGCTACTGACAACGGTAGTAACCTCAATAGTAAATTTGCTGTTGACTTGACAAATACCACAAGTCAGCGTGTTAAATTGTCCAATCTAAACAATATCAGTCTTGGTTCTCCCAACTTTACTGCAAATGCTAACCTAAAGTTACAGCTTGATACTGGCTTGGATAAAAATGGTAATTTACCATCAATTAGCGCTGACTTTAATGTCAACAACTGGAGTTTAGGTGCAGCTATTCCCAATGTTGAATTTAAAAATGTGGCTCTAGACTTAGGTTCTTTTGCCAATAAGTTTGTGGGACCAACTCTCAAAGATATCCAAAGAATTACACGTCCTATTGACTCAATCCTCAGTCCTCTTGTTGAACCATTACCTGTTATTGACTATTCCTTACTTGGTATTGCTCAACAATTTGCACCAAGTTTGATACAACCCGGTACTGAAGAGTTTATCAGACAAATTACTAAGACTCTCAAGCAATTCAACAGTCTTGCAAGTGATGCTACAAACGGGATTAAAATTTATCTTGGTGATTTCAACACTAATCCAAATAACCCAAACCCATCTCCGGACGTAGTACAAAAAGTCGGAGCAAAGTCCATCTTACCGCTTGGGGAAGAACCATCCAACAGCTATGTTGATTCCCTCAAAAAGCTCGAAGAAGAAGATGGGATTAAATTTCCGCTTTTGAGCGATCCAACCAAAGCGTTTAATTTGCTATTGGGTCAAAATGTGACTCTTTTTGAGTACAACCCACCTGGATTAAAGTTTGAAACGGGTACATTAGGTTCGGGGATTATTCCTCCGATTCCTGTTTTTGGACCAGTTGTCATCCAGATTTATGCAAAAGCTGGCGCAAGTGCTCAATTTGGATTTGGTTATGATGCACAAGGATTGATTGATTTTACCAAAAATAACTTTCAAAATCCTGTTGACTTAACTAACGGATTTTTCCTAAGTAAACCAGACAACAAAGGTTATTTTACTATATTTGGGGAAATTGGTGCGGCTGCAGCAGTTAATCTTGCTGTTGCTGAACTTGAAGTAGGCGGAGGACTTAGAGCTACTGTTGAATTAGGGAAAAATTCTCCTTCTAAAGTCCGGGGAAGCGAACTCTATGAAGACCCTCTGTGTTTATTAGCACCTAGTGGCAATTTAGCTTTAATTATCTTTGGGTCTGTGACTCTCGACTTAGGCTTTTTTAGCTTTACAAAACGTTTGGACTTAGCCAATATCAACCTTATCGATTTTAGCACGGGTTGCGATCCAAACGATAAGCACTTTAATGTTGAAGACCCAGAACCTGACCCGGAAACTGAAGAGTTTTTGAAAGCACAAGGAGTGATTGACCGAAAGGGTACGAATAATGGTGAGACCATTACGGTTCAATATCTTTCTGGTAATAAAAAGGATGGAAATGAATCTGTACTTCTGCTAGGACTCGATTTTCCACAAGGAAAGCCTCCTGGAAAACAATACGACTTTCTCAAGGCGATCGCTATTGATGGGCGTTCTGGAGATGACACTATTACCCTGACTGATGGCGTGGATGTGTCGGCTCAACTTGATGGTGGAGAGGGGAACGATATTGTTATTGGTGGAGAAGGTAGTGATTTCTTAACTGGGGGCGCAGGTAGCGATCGCCTTGACGGTAAAGAAGGAAATAACACCACCAGCTATACAGATGCTCCTAAGGGAGTCATAGTGAACTTAGCTGCAAACATAGCCATAAAAGATGGTTACGGTACGGTTGACTTACTGCAAAATATTCAAAATGTTGAAGGGTCGCAATTTAGAGATATTATCACAGGCAGTTCCGAGAAAAATTTCATTGACGCAAATGAGGGTAACGACGACATCTTTGCGGGTGACGGCGATGACGTTCTCCTTGGTGGTGCGGGACGAGATATTCTCGATGGCGGTACGGGAGTTGATACAACAACATATTTAACTTCTCCAGGTGCAGTTTTTGTTAACCTCCGCACGGGTAAAGCTTTTGGTGGCGAAGCGGAAGGCGATAAGTTAACTTCAGTTGAAAACGTCCACGCTACCGTTCTTGATGATGTCCTCATTGGCAATAATTCTGATAATGCTTTAGGTGGCTACGAGGGCGATGACAAGTTAGAAGGTGGTGGAGGGGAAGATTTATTAGATGGTGGTGGCGGTAATGACACGGCTATCTACCGCAATTCTAATAGTGCTGTGAACGTCAGTCTCAAAAATGGTAAAGGTTCGGGAGGAGATGCTGAAGGCGATAAATTAGTCAAAGCCAAGATTCTGGACAAAGATAAAAAACCTGTAGAAACAGAATATAACTCCATTGAAAATCTCATCGGTTCTAACTATAACGACACTCTTGAAGGCGATATCGGCGACAACAAACTTGAAGGGTTAGCAGGTGACGATACCCTCAAAGGCGAAAACGGTAACGATACTCTCATTGGCGGCGCGGGTGCAGATAGTTTTGATGGCGGTTTGGGTATTGATTGGGCTGATTACAGCGAATCTCCTGGTGGAGTGAATGTCTATCTTCAAGGCGTTGGTTCTGGTAGCCATGCTCAAGGGGATACTTTTGTTAACTTCTTAGGGACTTCCACTGTTGAGAATTTACGCGGGTCAGATTTTGGCGACACCCTCATTGCAGATAATGGAGTTAACGTCATTGATTCTGGTTTAAGTAGCGGCGGTACAGATAACGTTGATGGTGGTGGATTAGCAGATACCCTCATTGTTGATTATTCCATCCGAGATATTGGTACGGGAATGACGGGCGGTTATACCGTTGGTTCTGCAATATCTGGAGGTTTCTTGCGACAACGCAATTCTGGTGGTTCGGTTTTAGATGCTGTTAATTTCACTAACATCGAACGTTTAGTTGTCAAAGGAACCATGAAAGATGACTCAATTATCGGTGGTTCTGGCAATGATATTTTAATTTCCGGAGATGGTAATGACACTATCTATGGCGGTCGTGGTGGTAACTTGATTCTTGCTGGTGATGGGAATGATGTTGTTTTTGACCAAAACGATGTCAATCTGGAATTTAAGAGTATTCCCAATAACACATTTGGCATTTTTATTGATGGCGGACGTGGAATTGATACTCTATCCATCGACCTTTCGGGTAAGGTTGTGAAGACGAGCAACACCACACTGCAATACAATATCTCCCTAATTGGAACCAATCCCTTAGTTGAAAATCCCACACAAGCACTGATTCTCAGTGATGGAACTGCAATTCGTAACTTTGAAATTTTCAAAGATATCAAAACGGCTGGTGGAAATGATACGCTCATCCAATTGGGAAGAGTTAATAATAATTTTAGTACCGCCCAAGGAAACGATCTCGTCAATGCGGGTTTGGGAATAGATGTTGTCGATGGCGGTCAAGACCCAGAACCTGTTGTTATTGCGTCAGTACCATCAATAAACGAAGACTTATCAGTTAATGTTCTGCAACAAGTCGGAAATACGAATAGTGAAGGGAATAACTCGGTAGTCGTTCCTCAAGAAGTTGTCAATCAAATTGAAGATGACTTGTTAGTTATAAACTACTCAATTGAAGATATTGGGACGGGAATGCTGGCAGAAATTCCCAATTTCAATGCTAAAAATAGTGGACGTTACTACCGGAATACCAGTAATAGTGTTAGTATTCTAGATGAAACTAAGTTTACTAACTTTGAACGCTTCAACATTACTGGAACTAGTAAAAATGACCAAATTTTTGGTGCGGATTTAAATGATTTTCTGGTTGGTAATGCTGGCGATGACTTAGTTGTCGGTAATGGTGGTAAAGACCAAATCCAAGCGGGAGAAGGAAAAGATTTTGTTGTCGCTGGTAGTGGTGATGATATCGCTACTGGTGATGATGGCGATGATATTATAGTTGATGGATGGACATTCAATACATCTCAAGTCAATAGTGCTGTTGCGATTCCAGGGATTGCGATCGCCCTTGGCGCAAGCCGTACCCGGCTTATCGCTGACGGTGGTAATGATACCTTTGATGGTGGTACTGGTAATGATGCTATCAATGGTGGTACTGGAGACGACCAACTCAGTGGCGGAAACGATAACGACCTCTTAGTTGGTGGTGAAGGTAACGATAATATCAAAGGGGACAGTGGCAATGATATCTTAATAGGAATTAATTTTGGTGTAGAAGTTTACCCAGGACTTAATTCGGAAATTGATACTTTAAGTGGTGGTAGCGGTGCAGATGAATTTTGGTTGGGTGAGGAGACATTCGTCTATTATGACGATAACAACCGTTCTACTGTAGGAGCAAATACTTATGCTTTAATTACCGATTTTAATTCTTCAGAGGGAGATATTCTCCAATTACAAGGGGTGAAAGAAGATTACTTCACTCAAATTGCTAATAATTCCATCGAAATTTATCGAAAAGATGCTCAAACAGCCCCATCTAGAGACTTGATTGGAATTCTCCAAGGCGTCACTAATTTTGATTTGAGTGCTAGTTATGTACGCTATGTCAATAACACCCAGCCAGCAAACACACTGAGCCTTTTACAAAAATTTAACTTTCCTCAAAATACAAATCTAGCATCTCAAGCGAACATCACTAACCAGATACAACCTTTATCGTCTGGAGTACCTCCATTAGGTAGTCTCCCCATACAAAGCCTCAAAGCAGATGTTCAACCATTATCGGCTTCAGACGCAACAGCAAACTTTGTCATTACTCAAGATGGAGATGGCGATGGATTACTCAGTAAGTTACTGGGAAATACCAACGGACTGAGTAACTTTAAGGTAAAACTTAAAGGCGATAGCCGAGCATTTGGGACTTTCCAAAACGATCCCTTTGGTTTGGGTGAAGGAATAGTACTCAGTACTGGTAAAGTTGTCGATCTACCGGGTAAAAATACGGCTGATGGTGGTCTTTCGCCCGGTACTAATGTCTCATTAAAGTTTGATAAACTTGACGGTCTCACAGGAGGTCCCACTAACGCCGTAACTGCTGTCTACCGGGCGGATTTAACTAATTTGGGATTTGACCTCAAATCTTTAACAATTGGTGATGGTGGTGTCATTGGTGGTAGCAACGGTCGATTTACTGGATTCGATTTAGATGGGATTAAAATCAGCAATACCAAAATTACCAACGCTGCTGACATTCAAAGTTTACCCAGCCTGAATGTCTTTGATTTTAGTCCCATAGGAACCATCTTTACACCAGGAAATCAACGCCCACCCAGCGATTCTGAAAATCCAGATTTGTTTGGTACTATCAATGGTACGGTTAATAATGGTATTGCAAATCTAGGAAGTTTTGATGCAGTAGCGACTACTGATAGTAGCGCCAATGGTTTTGTTAGTTTAGGGAATTTAGGGAAAGCTGGCTTTAACTTAAGACAGTCGTTAGCTTCAGGACAACCGCTTTATCTTTACATAGGTGAAGTTGGTGATAATGGTGAAGTTGCAGGCGGTAATATTACTGTTTCCAATCGCGAAGTTAACAGCTTAAACGACCTCAGCCAAGATTTTGGTTTACCAGGTGTAGCAGATGATGCTATTTCGATGGAAATAGAATTTGATGCTGATGCTAATACGCAATATGTATTCTTCCAATTTGCGTTTGGTTCGGAAGAGTTGGCTGAATATGCAGGTAAGTTTAACGACGCCTTTAGTTTAGAACTCAATGGCTTTAATATGGCGCGGTTGAGTGATGGAGATACTGTCACCATTAATAATTTAGCTAAAAATCCCTATCCCTCCTCATATCATCCTGACTTAATCTACAATCCAGTTGGTACTGGTCCTGCTAGCAGTCAAACGAAATTAGATGGCTACACCAAACCTTTGACGTTTGTTGGAGTTGTTGAACCAAACTCCCGTAACAAATTAGCCATTAATGTTAAAGATAACCGGGATGGTTTATTAGATTCTGCTGTTTTTCTCAAAGGTGGAACTTTCGGAATTACTGCACCTAAACCCCTTGACGGAAGCAAACCGGGAGTCAGTATCAAGCCAGAAGACGGCAAAGATACGGTTATAATTACCGAAGGTGGCGAGACGGGTAGTATCAATATCGTTCTGGATACTATCCCCAGTCAGCCTGTGACGATTACTATTGAACCCGGTTCTCAAGTCGATTTGGGTAATGGACTGGGTAAACCCATAACAATTACCTTTACTCCCACCGATGCTTACATTCCCCACACGATAACAATTTCGACACCGGATGATGGTATTCAAGAAGGTACGCAAACGGAGACAATAAAATTCACTGCTAGCAGTGCTGACCCCAATTACAATGGTGTTGTCATTCCGACCCTCAACATACAAGTTAACGATCCAACTAATGGAGGTGGGATATCAGGTGGTCAATCGAGTGTCACTGCTACTGCAAATGATTTGTTGTTTGTATCGGGAAGTGGTTCGCAAGTTGAATTAGAATTTGCCCTTGAGAAAAATAACGGTAAATTTGTTAATGAAGTGGGTGTGTTTGTCGTTGATAATGATAAAGGTGAAATTAACGGTATTGCACCCGGTCAACCTGGTTATTTGCAAGCAGCAATGACACGTTCTCAAGTCCTTCTCTCTGCGCTTGCAAATCATCCCGCTCCCGATTTACAAGGAATTCGCAAGCTGAATTTTAAATCTGGTTCTTACCTCAGCTTTTATTTAGTCCAAAATGCTAGTACTGATGACGTTAAAGCGAATTTAGCGGCTTCTCAACCGACTCCTAATGTATTTTTCTCCTCGAATTTGGCAAATATTGACAACTTCGACCACTTGCAAATAAATAGTCTGAATGATGGGGTATTGTCTGTTAAGTGGGAAGACCAAATTGGTGGAGGCGACCAGGATTTTGATGACTTAGTTTTAAATGTTAAAACTAGCAATAGTCCTCTGACGATTGGGACTAAATTACAAGCAGAACGCGAACTTATTGACTTACGGGGGATAAAAGGAGCGATCGCCCTTGGCGCAAGCCGTACCCGGCTTATCGCAACTCAGTTTACAATCAACAGTGAAGCCGCTTACAAGAATTCTGTTGGCTTTTATACTATTGACGACGAAACAGGACGGCTTGGAAATCTCAAACCAGGAGATTCAGGTTATGTGGAAGCCGCATTCCAACGTACCATTATTAACTTGAATGGGGATACAACAAATGTCACGGGACAGTTCAATGGCGATACACTCATTGCACCGTACATTATCGCCAATGGTACTATCGAGCAACTTCGCGCTCAAAATCCAAATAACGTATTAGGTACTGGTTCAGTTGTATACTTTGCCTTTACAGAAGTCAACACCGATAAGGTAGACCATATTCGCCTGCTTGGGGATAATAAATTCGGTTTCGAGGATATCCATAACGGAGGCGATCGCGACTATAACGATATGGTCGTACAATTGAATTTTACAAGCACTGGAGGTTTAGAAAATTTAACTCAACCCTTCAGGTAAATCTCAATCTCTAGGCGACTCTTGTCTCTACCCTAGTAGTAGAGACTAAAGACATTATCCTCTTGATAAGTTTTTGCCAATCATTGACCGATGTAGGTTTGGCAAAGTGCTGAATCTCCATCCTATCTAACTCAGCAATTTCACCCTGACTAGCAGAACTAATCGTGGCGATGACTGGTATGTTTTTGAGATGAGATTGCTGCTCCATCCAAGTTATCAATTCAATCCCATTGATATCTGGTAGAATTAGGTCAGCCAACACTATGAGTTCTGGTACGGGAAAACAATCTCGATGACTATATAACCCTATTTCTGATAAGTAAGTTAAAGCGCTAAATCCATCTTCTACATATTGTAACGAAATAGGTAAGCGGGATTTGGCTAAAATACGCTGAATCAGCCGTAGTTCAGGTAAATTGTTTTCTACCAGTAAAATAGTAAATTGTTTTAAATTAGTCATACTTTTTCTTTAATGACTAGAGAGTATCAAAGGTATTTTTAGGTAGATGCTGTACCTGTTCTAGCCAACATAAATCTGTTAATTAGAACTTTGTTGTTTAGTTTAGGGATCAATTATGAAGAATGCATGGAGAGGATCGCATCCGTGGATACACCCAACCTACGCACGGAGATTAAAAAATCTTTATGTGTAATTAAGTGGATTTGCGGTTAAAATATAAACAGTAGACTAATTTACAAAACACTTACACTGCTATAGCAATCCTATCAGATGTTTAAAATATAAGTAGGGGAGCCACCCGAAAAACGCAGGTTTCCCCGCGACTGCTAGGAGTGGCGTGGTAACGATCGCTTTAGATCCTCCTAAATCTCCCTTTCTAAGGGGAAAGAGTGAGAGTCTTTTCCCCCTTTCTAAGGCTGCGGTGTACACACATCTTTAGAGATCCCCCTAAATCCCCCCTAAAAAGGGGGACTTTAAGGATTTTTCCCCCCCTTTTGAAGGCTACGGTGTACACACAAGTCTGAAATAGCTAGTAGACAGAGGTTTTAGTCTTCGTTTTACCCCACCCTAACCCTCCTCTTGTAAAGGGGAGGGGACTGAAAATCTAGTTTCCCCCCTTTCCAAGGGGGGACTAAGGGGGGTAGTTTCGACTTATGTGTACACCGTAGCTTTTGAAGGGGGCTAGGGGGGATCGAAACTGCAAGAAGGCACTTCAGGAAACTTGTGTGTACACCGTAGCCTTTCTAAGGGGGGTTGGGGGGATCTTGATACAACAGTAGACTTTACCAAATTGAAGCACTTTATCGGGAAGCGATGGGATTATAAGATCGAGAAAAATGGTATCCTCTAGATACCGTCTTTCTGAAAATGGTAGCAAAAGTGGCAGAAGTGGTGAAAATATGCGATCGCGAAGCGCAAGCCGTACCCGGCTTATCGCAATTTTATTCCTCTCATCGCCAAAAAATCCTAACATGATAAAAAAGTTAGTTGTTGCAGGAATTTTTTTGACTTTGATAAACTTTACTAATAGAGCAAGCGCAGAAGTCAGCAATTTTGAAGACCCCAAACAAGCCCTAGTAACTATTGAGGCTCCTTGGGTCGTCAAGACCGATAAAACAGAAAGACCATCAGTTGGTAGTAGTGCGGCGACATTGCTTAAAGTAGATAATGAATTGCAATTTCAGGGCGAACTTGCTGCTATTTCCGGGAATGAAGGACTTGTAGGGTTTGCATTTATAGAAACACCAGTTTTTTTAGACTTAACAGCATATAAGTACATTGAGTTTTACGCTAAGTCTCAAGATCCTAAAGTCGTCTATACACTAAAAATAAAAGATGACCAAGAAGAGCAAAGTGCTGGTATTCTCACATTTGAGCAAGAGTTTGTTGTTGGGACAGAATGGACAAGGGTGAAACTTCCTGTGAGTCACTTTCAACCCAAGATTCGGGGGAAACTTGCTAATAATTTTGAGTTGCATCTGTCTCAAGTGCGATCGCTTTCTTTTCAAATTAATCGCAGTAACCAGGAAGTTGGTTCACCAATCCCACTACAGTTTGCTTTAGATATAAGTTCTAAAGTATATTTAATAAATCAAGATTGACCAAAAAAACTGAACGTATTAATTTGTACTGATACGCAAAGTCTTACACTGCTATAATTTCAGCAGGATTCTTCTATTTTCCTCTTCTCTCAACTTTCAAACTTGTAGGGGCGCAAGCCCTTATTCTCAATCATGGTTTTGAGTACGAGATATGTAGGATCTTACCGACTATAGAAAAACCCGCACGAGCATAAATCCGTTTTTCTGCTTCGTGTGCCGCCATCAAAAAAGGAACAGAGACACCCGAAGCAAAAGCTTCTTGTACCAATCGAGTGGTGAGTGCTCCAGCCACACCCCGACGGCGAAAGGCAGGACGTACACCGATACCTGCAATTTCAGTTGTTTGGTTACTAGGTACGGTACACACCCCAGCGCCTACAGGCTCACCTGTTGCTATAATTCGGGCTAAAACAGCGATTCCACCTGCTTTAAGGCTACTTTTCAAAGCCGCGATCGCGCCGACATCTGGTGGAGGAGCGCCGTAAGCTTCGTTCTGAACCGAGATTGTGGCAAATAAATCGTCATCAGAAACTGGCAAAATCAACTCGATCCCTGGAGGAATCGGAAGACTTTGCTCCGAGCCAGGAGCGTAAGTCATGAGCGGCAGATGCCCCTCAACGCAAAAGCCCGCATTAATTAACACCTCTTCAACAGCAGGTGCTAACTGTGTGATGTATTCTAAACGCGGTCTCCGCAATCTTTTTTCATAGGCAACAATGAGAGCAGTCACATCTACAGGTGATGGTGTGGCGTTTTCATCAGGAATGGCATAGTTGAGGAAAGGATTATTGTTGGAACGCGAGAAAGTGGCAAGAAATGGACCAATTTGCTCTGTATCGCGTTGATGGCTGGCTGCAACACGTAAATATGACTGAATATGAGATTCCATAAAGAGCAATACCCCCTGAAGTTAATTCAGCTATCCCTATTAGACTGTTGTAAAGTATAAATCCTAACAGGATATCGAGTTTAGTAAAAAACAGACATACACTTATCAGTAGCGATATATAGCGGTTTTCAATTGGGTGCAGTACATAAAAAAGTTATGGAACCGCAGCCTGTAGCAGCCCGTAGCAGATAAATCTGTATTTCATTCAAGTGAAAACTGCTATAGCTGCTAGTATATAAAAGCGATGAAGAGATCGGATATAAGCGATCGATAGGTGCTGGTTTGTTGTGTAAACCTATTTTCTAGTGTAAGATTGCTACAACATCATGGATTATTAAACACCTATTTCTGACAGTGTAGAAATCTGTGCTGTTTGAGGCGACCGAGTTTCTTTCGCGTTCATTAGCTTATGCTTCAATACTCAAACCGCCGCTCAAAGCTTCTAGTTACCTTTTTTAGAGGCGCAATCGTTCTGATTTCCATCATCTTGATGCTCAGTCATTCAACACGTTCTCTGTCTCAATTATCCTCTGACTCAACACAACCCGACCTGACTATTAATGCAGAGACTCGCTCAAAAGTCATTGATGCGGTTATCAAGAATCTGGATGGCTATGTTTCTCCAGAAGTTGGGAAGCAAATTCAAGCAAATATCCGAAAGCGGCAGCAAAGTAGAGATTATGATAGCATTACTAGCGCGACTCAATTGGCGAGAACTTTAACTTCCCATATCCAAGCGATCGCGAAAGACAAGCATCTCAACGTGTTCTACAGCCATAAACCATTCCCTGCTACTGACGATCGCTTGAAAGCAACTGACCCTCAAGAACGAGAAAGAGCCAGACGAAGCCTAAGTTGGGAGAATTTTGGTTTTCACAGAGTTGAGCGATTAGAGGGGAACATCGGCTATCTCGATCTCCGAGGTTTCTTACCATCAGAAGATGCAGGAGAAGTTGCAATAGCGGCTATGAATTTTTTGAGCAACACGAGTGCGCTGATTATCGATTTGCGGCAAAATAGCGGTGGTTCTCCAGACATGGTTGCTTTAGTCTCGACTTACTTGTTTGGCGATCGACTCGTTCATCTCAACGACTTATATTGGCGAGAAAAAGATACTTCGGGAAAATACCGCGATCGCATCGAACAACATTGGACACTTCCTTACGTTCCAGGTAAACGTTATCTGAACAAAAATGTTTATGTTCTGACAAGCAAAGATACCTTCTCAGCAGCCGAAGAGTTTGCTAATAACTTACAACAACTCAAACGAGCCACAATCGTTGGTGAAACAACAGCAGGAGGTGCAAATCCTGGTCAGTTTTTAATCATCAATAACAATTTTGGCATTTTTGTTCCTACAGGTCGTGCAGTCAATCCTCTAACTAAGACAAATTGGGAAGGAATAGGGGTGCAACCAGATGTCAAAGTTTCAGCCGAACGAGCATTGAAGACTGCTCATTTAGCTGCACTCAAAGCAGTTTTAGCCAAAACAACTGAGTCAGAATTTATAGAGGAATTGAACAAAGCAATCGCAACTTTGCAAAAGGAATTAGCTTCAAAAGATACAGATACTCAAGCTGAGAATAATTATAGGCAAATCGTAGATAAAGCTTGGCAAGCTATCGAGCGCTCTTTTGTAGGTGAAAACTACAACACTCAAGCTTGGTTGCAAGTCCGACAGGAAATGTTGCATAGAAGATATACCAGCAAGCAAGCAACGTATGAAGCTATTCATACCATGCTAAGTAAACTACACGATCCAGAAACTCGTTTGCTCGATTCTCAGCAGCGACAGCGCGTTGAGATGGACAGCAATGGGGAGTTAATTGGGGTTGGTTTGATTGATTTTTCTGTGGAGACAGATGAAAAAACCAAAGAACTTAGGGTAGTAACTCCCATTGCGAACACTCCTGCTGCTAAGGCTGGTCTACGACCAAAAGATATTGTTCAAGCAATTGATAGTGTAGCTACAAACCGTCTGAGCCACGATGAAGCAATGTCGAAGCTTCAGGGGAAAGCAGGTACTCAGGTTCTTTTAACTATACGTCGTGATGGTAGTCAGACCTTTAACCTACCATTACGGCGTGAAGCGATTAAAGTGCAGCCAGTCCGGTTCGAGTTGAAGCGGGAGATGGGTAAAAACATTGGTTATATTGCTTTGAGTCAGTTTACACCCAATGCGTCAGGGGAGATGCACAACGCTGTCAAAGAGCTACTAAATAAAAATGTAGATGGCTTTATCCTTGACTTACGCAACAACCCTGGTGGCTCGCTAAAAACTTGTACGGAGATTGCTAGTATGTTCTTGCATAAAGAACAAGTTGCGACGCTCAAAGGTCGAACAGGAATCTTAGAACAAATTCGAGCAAGTGGTACAAGGTTAACCGATAAACCCGTCGTAGTTTTGGTCAATAATGGAACTGCTAGTGCTACTGAAGTTTTAGCAGCAGCACTGCAAGATAACCGCCGTGCAGTATTAGTTGGAACAACTACCTTTGGTCGGGGAAAAGTGCATTCAGGAGAAGAATTGTCGCATGGTTCTGTTATGATAATAACGATTGGCAGCCTTGTGACTCCAAAGGGATATCAGATTCATCGTAAAGGGATTGAGCCAGATTACGTAGTTGAAATTCCTTCAACCGAGCGTCAGAATTGGAAACCAGCAAACATGACTGTTATGAAAGATTCCCAGTATGTCCGAGCACTTGCGGTTCTGTTACAGCGTGTTAAACAAAGTGCGTAATCCCATGAGTGGATTTTAGATTTTGGATTGGGGAAACTTTGCTTTGACTTGACATAGTGTTGTCACATTTACTAACCAAGATAGTAGTAGAGTTGTTATTTAGTTCAAGATGTTTCGCACGTTTTCTCTAAACAAATCTACAACCAATTTTCAAGTTTTAGTGGCTGGAATTGCTCTGAGCCTTTTTGCATCTGGATTAACATCAAACATCGAACAGCAAATCGCGCAACCTCTATCAAAATTTGCAGCTTCTAGTCTCACAACTTCACAAGAGCCAACAGAACAAACTAGCCAATCTGCGCTTATATTAGCATCTGTAGTAGCAGGTAGTCTTATTGTTGGTGTTGCTTTAAGAGGTACGGGTCATAAAAGTGCAAGTACAGCAAGCGCTTCCTCGTTTGGAAACAAAAAGAATACTTCTCTCATTCTCCCTCGAGGAAGCCGCAAGCTGCAAAAGAAACTTCTGCTCTTATTACACGACGATCGCGAAGCAGCAAATCGACTTCTTACCCAAGCTATGTTGAAGTATCCGAACAAAACAGCAGATTGGTATTTTGAAAAGGTAATCTACGATTTAGTACGCGATCGCCATGCATAACGATCGTGACCTGAACTGCTGCATGAAAGTTAACAATTTTCATCCGAATGAGGTACGGCTTCATCCGCGTGCGTCCGCGTGCATCTGCGGTTCCATAACTTTTTTGTGTATTGGGTCTAAGTGAGAACCGCTATAAATCGATAATAATAAATCAATAACTACCATATAGGCAACACAGAGATATTATTATTAATTTTTAACATAAATTGGCTCATATATACAGAAAAAATTTTTATCGATCGCTGCATAATTTGATTGACTCGTACCTATAAATGTATATCAATCAAATTTCACATCCTCAAAGTAAATTATGTGTCCAATTTGTCCGAAATAATTTTGCGTAAATAATCAAAAAAAATGTATTAAGTAATGTAGCAATGATAACTAGAAGACAATTGATAATGGCAACTGCGGGGGTTGGAGCAGCAATTCTTGCTCCTGCAATCCTTAAAGCGAAGAGAACTCAGGCGGCTTTGTCAGATATGAAATTTACCGAGCCTTTGCCCACTCCGTTTGCAGGTTCACCACTCACCACCTTAACGATAGCGTCAAGTACGCACTCGTTCCATAGCAGTCTGGGAGAGGGATCCACGTTTGGCTATGGTGGAACTTCATACCTTGGTCCGACTTTCGAGGTCAGCAGAGGTACACAGTTGACTATGACAGCAGTTAACAATCTGGAACCGCATCCACTAGCAGGGTCAATTGATACAAGATTGCACGGCGCGTTAGAGGCTGATAAAACCAATATACGAGTGTCGCTACATTTGCATGGTAGTAACACTGCAGAAAAAAGCGATGGTTATCCAAGCGATACATTCACACCAGGACAGACCTACACCTATAACTTCGTCAACAACCAGGAAGCCGCAACACTGTGGTATCATGACCACGCCTTGGGTATCACTCGTCAGAACGTAATGAGCGGACTCGCCGGGGTCTACTTAATCAGGGACACTGACGATCCCATAGGTGGTGATGGACCGCTTGGTCTCCCTGCAGGAGCTCCTTATGAGATCCCACTAGTCCTACAAGATCGATCTTTCAACCCTGATGGCTCAATATTTTACCCTCCTGCCCCATGGCAAGTGGAATTTCTAGGTGATGTTGCTACTGTCAACGGTAAAGCGTGGCCAAATTTGAATGTAGACCGCACCGTCTATCGATTTCGGATTGTCAACGCCTCAAACGCCCGAACCTACAACCTAAAACTGTCGTCGAACCAAGCGATCGTTCAAATTGGTACTGATGCAGGGTTTTTTAACGCTCCAGTGCAACTAACTAGACTGCTGCTCGCTCCAGGCGAACGGGCGGATGTACTCATTGACTTCTCCAACAATTTGCCAAGCGACAAAATTGTTTTAGAAAATGAAGCTGCTTCACCGTTTCCCTTTGGTAGGGCTAACATCTTAACAGGTAGTACTTTTTTAACCGAAATCATGCAATTTACGGTAAACCAGGGCGCTGCCAATCCTAAGCCGATTCCTGAGAAATTGCGACTGAACAAACCACTCGTTAACATCCAGCTAATAAAGACTCAAGTGGTACGACAGCGCTATTTGACATTGGTGGAAATTGGGGGACCAACTGGAGTATCTGTGGTGCTGCTCAACAACGTCTACTGGGATGAAGCCGAGAACTACCCAGATCTGATGGAGCAACCAAAGGTGAAT
This sequence comes from Scytonema hankhaensis NUACC26, assembly GCF_045865695.1. Classification (NCBI taxonomy): domain Bacteria; kingdom Bacillati; phylum Cyanobacteriota; class Cyanophyceae; order Nostocales; family Scytonemataceae; genus Scytonema; species Scytonema hankhaensis. The sequence continues at coordinate 17,321 of NZ_BAACAP010000248.1, read as the reverse complement.
ACAGTGGAGCAGTGGAACATCATCAACCTACAGCCAGTGGCTCACCCGTTGCATCTACATCTTGTCTCGTTCTTAATCCTCAATCGGCAAAAAATTGATACCGCTCAGTACATGAAGGCATATCTAAGTACTGGTCCTCGCAAAGTCCGCACGCACCACGAACCATTAGGTGGACCGACCGTACCAACTAGCTATCCACCTCCCGACCCCACCCCTTTTATCGTCGGTCCGGAGCGATTTCCAGCACCAAATGAGCGTGGGTGGAAAGATACGGTGATAGTCTACCCAGGCGAGATTACCCGCCTCATCGTTCCATTTGGTGCTTCTGCTGCGGAAAACATTCCCTTCGGTAACTCATTCACTGGGCGCTTTGTGTGGCACTGCCATATGCTGGAACACGAAGACAACGAGATGATGTTGCCTTTCGAGGTAATACAGTAGTTCTTTCCAACAGATGCAATGTACAACGTATAACTACAAAATGTAAATCTGCCGGAAATCCTTACCAATGACAAATGACTAATGACTAATGACGAGCCTCACTAGTTAGCTTCATTTGGGACGACTTACTTATTGAGTTGACAAGGTATTTCTCATGACACAATTTTCTGAATTCAATCCCTCTGATAACAATCAAATAGGAAATGACAACTACGACTTTAACTGTTCTTCTTGTGAGAGAGAACCTAATAACTCTTTTGCTACCAGACAATTTTTAGAATTTGGTAGTACTGCTGTATATGGAGAACTTAACAAAGAAGGAGATGTTGACTTTTTCAACTTTTCAGGTGTTGACAAAGGAAGTTTATTTACAGTAGAAATAACTTCACAGAAAGTGGATTCACTTTTAGGGTGGCTTGATGATTCTGGTAATATTCTGGCGATAAATGATGACCAAGCTGATAACAGCGTTTTATCTGTACTAACCGGAATAGTCCCAGAAAGCGGTAATCTAAATCTCGCGGTGACTGGCTTGAGGGATACTAACCTTGTAGGTAACCACTTTGAATCGGGTTCCTATACACTGTCATTGAAGACATTTACTCTCCCCGAAACTTCTCCTAACGCAACAGTTATCAATGGTAGCTTTGAAACAGGAGATTTTACGGGATGGACGACTCTAGGCGAAACGAGCATTGAAACAGCAGCGTTTGGTTCTAGTCCAACGGATAAAACTTACCAAGCTTTACTGTCAACTGCAGGCGTCACATTTGCTGACTCAATTATCGAAGATTTTTTAGGATTAGAAGCTGGAAGTCTAGATAATCTTGGCAATGGAAATGCTATTACTGGCTCTGCTATTCGCCAAACCTTCACAGCGCAAGCTGGAGACATTTTGACTTTCAATTGGAACTACCTGACGAATGAGGTGGTACCACCCGCTTTCAACGATTTTTCTTTTGTCTCAATTAATGGGCTGTCAGAACTAGCTGACAGGTTTTTCCCATCTTTTGTAACTTCTGTAACACCATTTGTTGAAGAGACTGGCTTTCAAACTTTTTCCTTTACGGTACCGATCTCCGGAACGTACTCTTTGGGAATTGGAGTTATGGATACGGGGGATAATATGTTTAATTCTGGATTATTGGTTGACAATTTTACTCTCATCTGATGTGTCAAGATTGGACATCAATACTGGTTGGTTAGGGGATGTCCAAGAAATAAATTACCCTGGAATGTGGGATGGTGCTTACAGCCCGTCCCATGCTAGTGGCGGGCTAGAAGCCCGCACCACAAGACGAAAGTTGGATATTTTTTTATTTGGAGCAATCGAATGGCGGTTCGGGAGTAATTACCAAACTACCTGTTTGCAGGAGGACGCGGTGGAATGCCCAGCGCCTCAATCAACTGTTGTTCGGTGACACCTAACTTCGCCGCTGCTGCCTTAAAATCGGGTCGAGGAGGACGCCCATTTCTCTCAGATGGATTTGGCGGATTGGCAGGCACTCCTAGCGCATCCTTTAACTGTGCTTCTGTGACTCCCAGTTTCTCGGCGGCGGCGGCAAAATCAATCCGGGGTCGCCGTCGGTGTTCGTTTGGTGGTTGGTTGGGCGCATCTGTTGCTTGTGCAATTTGATGGAATGGAACTTCGGCATTTGCCCTATCGAGTAAAGTCAAAACCAATGTGCTAGCTAGAACAGAAATTACTGTCACGACCAATTTTTGATTAATTTTCATTATTAATTTCCAAAAGATATATTGTTTACATTTCTAATTCAACCGACCCAAAATTACACTTCACCTTGCTTCTGGATTACAGTTTTGTCATTTATAGCGGTTCTTACTTGGGTGCAATACACAAAAAAGTTATGGAACCGCACCCTTCACGCGGATGCACGCGGATGAAGCCCATAGTTCAAATCACGCCATCTGAAGCCCAACATTAAAGGTTGCTGCATAGCCTTGTCCATTCTTAGCAAGCTTGAGTAACATTTGGTCGCCACCATTTTGAAAAATTCCGTCCTCAGCATTCTTCATCGTGCGCTGTCCCTTGCTAGAGTAGGGTGAGAGTGCGTACACGCGATCGCTAATCGAGTCATCAAAGTATAACTGTGACGTAAATTCAGAGCTCTGTCCTGACGTTGCATCTGTGCGGACTTTAAAGTGGATATGGGTTGCTCTACCTTGATACCAACCAGGATAAATGGTTGTAAACTGGACAGTTCCATTTGCATCCGTCACTTGATATCCACGCAAGAACTTTTTCCCAACGGTATTGAAACTCCGGTCTGTCACATCCGAATAGATACCCTGCGCGTCACAGTGCCAAATGTCCACGATCGCACCTGCTAGAGGCGTGCAGCCTGTACTACCGATCTTAGAAACCTGTAGCGTCAGTTGGAGTGGTACGCCGTCTTTCACAGAACCATCCGCCGGATCGGAGCGGATGTCGGAGCGGTTGAGCTTCTCGTCTACAAAATAAGGTCCTTCGGTCTGCTCTGGACTCACAACACACGCTGGCAAAGTAGCAAGACTAGCAGTTGATGATGCCGAGACGCCTATACTCGATAGTACCAGGGAATTGGACTTTTTAGGTACGCATCCAACGACAAGTATTGCAGTTCCGGCTGCCTTAAATAGAGTAAGTGCCTTTCTTCGACTCAAAATCCGACTTAATAGGCGATCGTTGTTTTTCATATTGCTTATCTTTCTTCAAAAGTAATGGTGTTTATATTCTGATTAAACCGAATTAAAATGACACTTGGCGTGCAAACTCAATTACAGTTTTGTAATTTTAGCCAAACGGCAATGAATGTAGAATAGAGCAATAGGTAAAGTCATGAATAATTGTGAACGTTCTGTTTGTCGAAGATGAAGCAAAAATTGCTAACTTCGTCCGTGCTGGATTGAAGGAGCAGGGATTTGTCGTAGATTACTGTGACAATGGTGATGAAGGGTATTTGCGGGCATTAGACAACGAATATGACGCGATTATCCTTGACATTATGGTACCGGGAAAAGATGGACTATCAATTCTCAAACAACTGCGGCTCAAAGGTCGGAATGCTCCCGTGATTTTATTGACGGCTCGTAACGAATTGGACGATCGCTTGTGCGGGCTGAATCTGGGAGCTGATGACTACATTGCCAAACCGTTTTTTGTGGAAGAGTTAGCAGCTCGAATTCATGCTGTTGTGCGCCGGAGTGTAGGCGAACGTCAAAATCTGCTTGTGGTTGGATCGCTCAAGCTCGATCGCATCACGCGAGAAGTTACCTGCGATCGACAGGCGATCGAACTTACTAGCCGCGAGTTTAATCTTCTAGAATATCTCATGCGTTCTCCCGGACGGGTCTTCACCCGTACCCAAATCCTAGAACACGTTTGGGGCTATGACTTTAATCCCAACACCAACGTCGTTGATGTTTGTATCCAGCGAATTCGTAAAAAAATTGACCCGATGGATGAAGTAGGCTGGATTGAAAGCATTCGAGGGGTTGGATATCGGTTTCGCAAACCAGATCCTCAATCATGAAACTGCATTCGTTTCGACTCCGGATTGCCCTATTATCCTCGGCTTTAGCTGGAAGCGCATTAGTAGGGTTTGGTGCAGTCTCCTGGTTCCAAATCTACAATGCTCAGATCGGTCGTCTCGATGCACAACTGTTTAATCAATTGATGCGAGCAACTCCGAAGTTGCCACCACGAGGAGAACCAGAGCAAGGCACTCCTCTGCGTTCACCTCAACGAGAGCGATGGCAGTTCTACAGAGATTCATTAACCTACGCTTTCGGAACAAAGACAAAAATCCCGATCGCACTGCTGGTACTTGACCATAACGGTAACACACTTTATCAATCCAACGAAGTACTTGCAGACCTCGACGTGAAGCGTCTGCTGCTTAGGCATCTTGAGTTGACTCCTCTACCACCGTTTCCTAAACGTCCACCACCGCCAAAACCTGAGAGTACAAATCCATCTGCCTTTGCACCACCCTCGATCCGCCCGCCTCAACCTCGATTCGTCACTCAACAGACGGCAACAGAAACCTGGCGGATTGGGGCAGCTAAATTTCCCAATACTCGGGTTGCTATTGCCGTTAGTTTGCAAGCCGTCAATCAAGAGATGGCTACCATTCGCAATATCTTCTTTGTTTCAATTCCGGGAGCGCTCTTGCTCATTGCCTCTGGCGCATGGTTGGTTTCCGGTCATGCCTTGCGTCCTATCAATCAATTAACAGGTGTTATTCAACAAGTGACCGTTAAAGGTCTAGATCGGCGGATTCCTATTGGTGCAACAGATGTTGAATTTATCGAACTGATTCAGGTGTTTAACCAGATGCTGGAACGTCTGGAACGCAGTTTTACACAAGCCTCTCGCTTCAGTGCTGACGCTGCTCACGAACTGAAAACGCCACTGACCATTCTGCAAGGTGAACTGGAACGAACGTTACAACAGGTTGACCCAGGATCGGAAGTGCAACAGCGCTTAAGCAATATGTTGGATGAGGTACACCGCCTGAGTGGAATTATGCGGAAACTCTTGCTATTGTCTCTGGCAGATGCGGGACAAATGAGCTTGTATCTAGTTGAAGTGGATATGTCTGAGTTGCTTATCGAGATGGTAGAAGATGTGGAACTGCTGGCTCCTCACCTAAGCGTACAAACTGATGTCGCTGATGGATTATGCCTCAAAGGCGATCGCGATCTCCTCATTCAAGTTCTGCAAAACCTGTTGAGTAATGCTATCAAATATAATCTCGCTAACGGTTGGATAAAGATTCACGCTCATCAAACTCAAACAACTCTCTACGTCACGATTGCTAATGCTTCAATTGACATTCCATCGAGCGAGCGATCGCATATCTTTGACCGATTCTATCGCGGCGACCCCTCACGTACCCGCAAGGTAGAAGGCATCGGACTGGGACTCAGTTTATCCCGTGAAATTGCTAGATCGCATCGTGGCGACCTCACCCTTGACTCAACAGCGTCGTGTCAAACAGCGTTTACCCTCATTCTGCCGATTTTACAATGAAGATAACTGAAACTTATTGAGAAGTTTCGGCAGGGGCGTGAGGCTTTGCTGGTAGACACAAATCAACAATCACCAAGTCTGGGTGATATCTTTCAACTTGCTGATACGCCGTTTGAGCATCCTGGGCTGTGAGAATTTCTGTTTGGGGGTATTTCTCTTTTAGCACTGGAACTGTACCTTGAAGAATTGCTTCATGGTCGTCCACAACTAAAAATTTTTGCAAAATTTGCTTTGGCTCTCGACTCATGGCTGGTGTAATTTCTAATATTTTCATTTTAAGTTGATGCCAGTACCCATCTGATGCTTAGGAACTGGAGATTTACGAACATTAAAGTTTGAAAGTACCCGCAGCAATTAAAGCGATAGTGGCTTCTGCATCTAGTGGTTTAGAGAATAAGTACCCTTGTGCGTATTCGCATCCCAAGGCTCGAAGTATAGTCAATTGTTCTACTGTCTCCACACCTTCTGCAATTACATTCAATTCCAAATTGTGCGCTAAGGTGACTATTGAGCGAACTATATCTGATTTTTTCCCATTCACCCCCATGCCACTGACAAAAGAACGGTCAATCTTCAAAGTGTTAAGAGGAAGGCTGTGCAGATAACTATAACTGGAATATCCCGTTCCAAAATCATCAATGCACACTTGTATCTTTCTTTTTTGCAATTGTTCGAGGACAAGAGCCGCTTCTTGGGCGTTGTTTACAAGCATACTCTCTGTAATCTCTATCTTGAAATTTTCTCCACTCAATCCAACTACTAAAAGAAGCTCGTCAATGACCTTTATCAAATCTGGTTGGGTGATCTGAATACCGGACAAATTCACGCTCATTGAAAGTCCCTTGCAGTCAGAAAACTGCTTCTGCCATAAACTTAACTGTTGGCAAGCTTCTTGTAATATCCATTGACCAATAGGGACAATGATCCCCGTTTCTTCTGCTAGTGGAATAAACTCAGTTGGAGAAACCATGCCTTTAGTGGGATGTCGCCATCTGACAAGCGCTTCTAAACTTACAATCAACCCAGTTTCTAACGATATGATCGGCTGATAATTTAAATACAATTGTTGAGATTTCAGCGCCAGTTGCAGGTCGTTTTCTAATTGTAGGCGAGCAATGGCACGCTGCTGCATATCTTGATTAAATACAACTGTACCATCTCGCCCCTGCACCTTTGCATAATGCATTGCAATGTCCGCTGCCCGTACAAAGTCTTCCGGTTGGTCGTAACCAATGCTACTATAAACAATACCAATGTTGGTCGTAGATGACTCTACAGGAGGATTGAGGTTAAAAGGCGATTTCATCACTTCATGGATGCGCTTTGCACTCAATACTGCATCCTGAAAGTTTTGTAGATCTGCAAGCAAGATAGCAAATTCGTCTGACCCCACTTGTGCTAACACATCCATAGGTGTTAAACACGTTTTCAGACGGCGAATTGCTTCAAGCAGTAATTTATCGCTCTGGCAATGACCTAGGCTGTATTTGACTATTTGGTAGTGGTCTAAGTTAAGATATAGTACGGCGAATGAATAGTCAGAGCGAGCGAGCGAGCGATTAATACATTGACGCAAACTTTTCAAAAATTTGACATGGTTGGGTAAACCTGTCAAAGCGTCATAAAATGCCTGATACTCTAGTTGTTCTAGAGCTTGTCTTAGCTTGACAGTGCGCTCTTCAACTTTGTTTTCTAATTCTTCCTTAGCCCGCCGTAGTGCAGTTTCTGCTTGTCGGCGTTGGTGGTCAACTTGGTTGAGGAAATGAGCATTCCACCAGATTAACACCGCGAAAAATATAACATTTAAAATGCTCAGTAGAGAAATTCCTAATTCAGCCGTGTAGATTTGCGCTCGGTATCCTGATAAAGCTAACCCACACGCTACTGGCGGAACCAAAATTGCCGCCGGCAGTATACGCTGAGCGATCGCTCCACCAACATGATGGCTGACAACCACTGCAACGATTCCTTGATTCGGACTAGCAAACAAAATGCTTAGGCTCAACAGGATAAATGCAACAGCCGTGTGCAAAGCCATTGATGTAATCGAGCCAAATCGGTAAAAGTAGGCATTGCCATAAAAATATCCTAGTAGTCCCAGAAAAGCAATCAGAAATACCACTAACGCCAAGACTTGAGAAGCTTGCCAGTTAGGATGACGGATAAAAAGCAGTAGCAAGGCACAGCCAAGCAAGACGAAAGTCATAGCGGTGTGAACTGCCATTCGTCCTGGAGCGGCATCATTCAGCGGGTCAATTGGGGTTTTAAACAGGAGTTGGTCAATATGGAAGTCTTGGTTAAAGCCGTACTCAATCACAGTCAAAAAACCGATCGCAAGGACGATGAGGGCACAGGCTTGAGCAGTACGCCTAATTATTTGATTTGACGCTCGCCGATGCCACAATTTTAGAGCAGAGCCTGCTAAAATCAAACCTATTGCTGTGTTAGCTTTCATAGCTACTAGTCCTGGGAAGACACTTTTGAGAACTGGAACGTCAAAAATCCATCCCAAGATGACAGTCATCCCAATCAAAACCGCGCTGACACAAGCATTTTTAGAAAAAGACTGGAGCGAAGTTGTTAAAGATGAAGACTTTGGATCTGGTGGGAATTTATAAATATCCATAGGTAAACGATTTGATTGGGCATTGTCTCTTGCAGTCGGATGGCTTGTCCCGTGGAATATCTCTATGGTTGTAGTAGGGCGGCGGCGCGTTCAACAGTAATGACATCTAACTGATTGAAAGGGTAGTTCAGACCGAGAAAGTCAATAATGATGGTAGTGTTAAATATCATGTTGTTCAAATAACTTTATTAGGTATGTGGCAAAGAATGGTTAGTTGAGCATTTCTTATCTCCTCAGAGATCCCGATTTCAAATGGGTGATTCAGCAGGAAGTATTCCTTGGCATCATCTTACAGGATGCCTTATTGGTTATCGGTATTACAACGATGAGTATACGTAAATATTTATAAAACAAGTTGGATGTGCCCGTGTAAATACTGTTTAAACTTGGAGAGCATTCCGGTTGCCACAAAACAAAACGGTGGATTATCTGTGTATTGTTTGAGACAGTATTTTAGATTTACCATGCCTGTTGATTTTCATCGCCCAACTGCTGTTGCTCCTGTATCACAACTTACATCTGACGTAATACAGTCAGCGCCGCCAAAATTCCTACAAAAAACTAGTGATTCTACTGAGAATAAGGGTTATTTAGTTGCAAGTTTTAAAAATTTTACAGATTCACCAATAATACCTAAATTATCGTGAATAAAATGGTTTTTTTCTTGTCTTCTTTCAATATGCTCCCAGCAAAACTTGTGAAATTCTTGCATAGTGTTCCCTACTTACACAAGAAAACTTTAATAAGTTTAGTAAGTTCAGCTTAACTTGCTAAAGTTTTCATTTATCTCAGGAGTTTTTGTACTAAAATAACAGCATCGCCAGAGTCTCGTATTTGTAACTGTGGTAGAGCCTTTACAGCTAAAGCTTGAATATCAGTACTTCGATCTGTCATGATAAAAATCCTCTTGATAGTTTGTAGGGCTTATACATGGATGTAAGTTTGATTGTGTGCATTAAGCCCTGAGTGACATAACTACAATACTGTTGCTGAAGCTAGGAATGCTACGTTACTTTAGGAAAAGTGCTTTCCAATTTTGGAATATATTGCTACACCCGTGTAGAATTAGTTATCCAACTATCAAACAGTGTCGTTATTTTCTGTCAGCCATGAATTTATCATCCCGATACTTGTAAGTTTAAAGAAGAAAGGAAAGGTGCGATCGCCCTTGGCGCAAGCTATACCCAGCTTATAGCGAAGCGCAAGCCGTACTCGGCTTATCGTACCTTTCCTTTTTTTGTAACCAAATTATATTGAGGACGGGTTTAATTGTTCACACCGTTTCACTGCGAGCATCTGCTAATATGACATCACTTGCTTTTTCGCTAATCATATAGATAGGTGTGAGCAAAAAGTAGCCAGGAATGCGCGGGAAAACGGAAGCATCTACAACCCGCAGATTTTGAGTGCCGTGAACGCGGAAGTTACTGTCAACCACAGCCATTGCGTCTTCTCGAAGACCCATCTTATTGCTACACGAAGCATGGTGACCCCACGCCTCGTTTGCCGCAAAATTGGCAATCTCATTGCGTGACTTGACTGTCGGACCTGGAACTACTTCGTCTTGGGTAATATCCTCAATGTGTGCGTTCATCCGACGTACAAATTCAACACCTTCGACAAGTGCTGCCATATCGTCGTCTTCGGTTTCATTACCGTCAGCAAAATAACGGAAGTTAACGTCGGGTACATCTCGTGGGTCAGCCGAGCGTAGATTTACGCTTCCCGCACGATTGCCCGTGTACGCTTTCAGAATCAGCCAGGTGAATTGGTTCGGTTGGTTAACGACCTGAGAGTAACCAGGGTAATAGCCTCGGAACGAGCCTGCAACATTAAAGATAAAAAGATCGGGTTCAGGGCGTTCCTTGGCACGTGCCGCTTCTGACTTTCGCATATTACCGATAACTGTATAGTTGCTGGTGTAAATTCCCCGTCCTTGTGCCCACTCAGTTAGACATGGATCTGACGGCTGTCCTGGTTTGCAATCCTTTAGGAGTGTCAAATCCGAGTCTAATTGCGTCACTACACTAATTTCATAACGGTCTTGTAAATTCTTGCCAACACCTGGAAGATCGACGACTGGAGTAATGCCGTGACTATGCAGTTCATCTGCTGAACCAATTCCAGAAAGCTTTAGAATCTGAGGACTATTGAAAGCACCTGCTGCTATAATCACTTCACGAGAAGCGAGCATCTTCTTTCTTGGTTCGGGTTCTGGTCGATCGGCAACAGCCTGTGGATCGGCGCGGTAGAGATGCGAGCCTTCAAGATACTCAACACCGATTGCCTTTGTACCATCAAATAATATGCGTGTTACTAGAGTATTGGTTTTAACAATCAAATTGTTAGGAATTTCAGCTACAGTTTCCCGGATGAGGTCACGCGGACCCCGTCGCCGACCATTTCGAGTAGAGGTTGGGATATTGTAAAGACCCTCAATTCCCCCGACGTTGACTGGCCATGCGTTCGGATCGAGATCCTTACGGAAAAAAGAATCGAGTACCCCTTCGGGACCCACCTCACTTACTGCTGAGTCTAAAATACGTTGAAGATTGGTATCCTCAGCAAACAGCTTAGGGTCAGGAACTTCTGTTGTTAACCAGCCATCAAAGCCATGACGTGTCAAATTATCATTTGAACCCTTTGGTCGCTCGACATAGCCGCACTGCTCAAGTCGCTCAAAGTACTTCCGCATATTCTCAGCACGCCAACTAGAATCACCTCTGAGTTCTGCAATATACTCCCAGTCAGCGTTGTTCGGATAGACCATAATCATGGCACTGTGTATAGTGCATCCACCAAGCGCACCTACTCTCGGATACAAAATACCACCTTTGTCAAGGACATACTTGCTATCGCGTTGTTGGCGTGCATCGTCAGTGTAGTGTCGGACAAAGTAGTCCCATCGCACCCTTGGGTCTTCAGTAACGAGCGGATTGAAAAGCGGTACCGATGCGAGGTCATCACCATCAGTACCACCAGCCTCAATCAAGACCACCTTATGCCCAGCCCTTGCAAGATTGACGGCAAGAGGACCACCACCTGCACCCGATCCAACTACTATGTATTCAATAGGTGTTGACGGGCTGACAGGAATAGCTTTGCGAGGATGAGTTAATGAGGTAACTATACCAGTGGAGAATAGAGTAGCATTTTGAAGAAAGCTGCGACGGCTGTAAGGCTTGTAAATCATAAACTCCTCATGTAGTGATTCAGGAAATCTTTGCGATAATTCCAGGACTTAAGCATTGACAAAAATCTGATTATGTAAATCAGACTTATTTGCTGCCCTTTCTTCTCTAATTAGGTGCAAGCAAAATCAACTTATGCATGAGTGAGATAGAAAATAGAACTACAGTACTTTTCCTAAATTTATGTCCATGCGTAAACCATATTTTCTACTCAATTTAATAAAAATAGATTTGATTAAACCATACATCGCCAAGTCAGGAAATAAGGGCAGATAAGGTCGATCGAATACCTGGACTGATGAGATCGATATTAAATTGGTGGATGTAGTGAGATGTTTTCTCTACTAAACCTTCAGGCTCGGTCTGTAATTGGAAATGTAGATAAGAGGGCGGGCGAGGACGCCCACCCTACAAGATGTGGTCTATTTACCTCAAAATGGCTGTAATAGATCTCTCTCTTCTTACCTGGAGCGTACTCTGCGTCTGTTGCGGTTAAATAGAAGCAATCATTATGGTATAAATGGTATAAAGAGTTGAGAAATAAGAGTGAAAGCTGAACCAAGGTACTATCAAAACCGGAAGTCGCTGCCATCTATTTCTAAAGCAGAACTCTTAACAGGGCGCTGTGGTGCGATTGGCTTTGCCATCGCTCCTTTGGCGATTGGGCGGAGCGCAAGCCTTACAGCGATCGCAACTTTTATCGCAATTAGCCCTGTCAGCGCACAAATCGTTCCAGATAATTCACTTCCAGTCAACTCCAGCGTTACGCCCTCATGCTCGGTTTGTACGATAGAGGGGGGAACTGTTCGGGGTGCTAATCTGTTCCACAGTTTCCACCAGTTTTCCGTACCTACAGGTGGGGAGGCTTTCTTCAATAATCCCATCCAAATTCAGAATATCCTCACTCGCGTCACAGGGCAATCGATTTCCAATATTGATGGGTTGATTCGAGCAAACGGTACAGCCAACGTGTTTCTACTCAATCCCAATGGCATAATTTTTGGACCAAATGCAAGGGTTAATATTGGCGGTTCCTTTTTTGGCAGTACGGCGACTCATCTCAAATTTGCCGATGGAAGTGAGTTTAGTGCTATTAATCCTTCTGCACCACCTTTACTAACGATAAATCTGACTCCAGGAATGCAGTGGGGAACGAGTACGCCAGGGGCGACGATTACTAGTCGGGGAAATTTAGCGGCGGGGGAAGACCTAACGTTAGTTGCTGACAAACTCGATTTACAAGGACAACTGTATGCAGGTAGAGATTTAACCCTCAAAGCAAAAGATACAGCAATTTTAAGCGATCGCGCAACGCAACCGTTTCAAGCACAAGCTCAGAGACATCTGGCAATTGAGGGGGAAAAATCTCTTGAAATACTCGCACTTTCACCGACTGTAACACCGTTGGTGAGTGGGGGAAATATGAGTTTAAAAAGCGATGGCATTTTGACTCTAGATGCGCGTGCGAGCAGTGGTGGGAGTTTTTCGCTTCAAGGTGTATCGGGAGGAAGAACAAATTGGGTGAGTCAATATGACCCGATTATCAGTGCAAATGGAGATGTGGATATAGCCGCGTCTTATGAAGGACCATCGCTGTTAGTGGAAGCTTTGGGTAATATTCGCTTTCAGGGCGAGCTGAAAATTACAGCCCCCGATACGGGAGTCTTGCCACCAGGAGCGGATACAGCGACTCTCAGTACAAGTACGGCATTAATTCTGCGTTCGGGGCAAAGTACTCTCGCTTATGGAGGTGTAAATTCTGGCTCAGTTAAAGCTGGTGACAGTGGAAGTGTGCCAAGGGGAATTACCATAGGTGGAAATGTTATCTTACAACCGTTTAATGGAGCAGAGGGGATAGTTAACTTATTGGCTACATCAGGGGATACCAGTACCCGCTCAATTAACACTCATGGAGGAGCGATAAATATTAACAGTGCTGGATCAATTACCACTCATGGACAAACTTTGGATACTAGTAATGGTAACAAAAATGGGGGCGCAATTACTCTGAATGCTGCCAAGGGGGACATAAACACTGGCAATTTGAACTCTTCGTCTCGAGGAGATTCTCAAAATGCAGGGAATGGAGGCGCAATGAGTCTCAGTGCTGCTAATGGCAACATAAATACTGGTAATTTGAACGCCGCATCTGAATCTAATTCTGGGAGTGCGGGAAATGGAGGTGCGATCGCCCTTAGTGCCGACAAGGACATTTTGACCGGAGAGATAATCTCTGGCGTTACTGTTGGTAATGGGAGTGGCAATATGACAATAAATACGAGCCGTTTCAGTGTTTCTAACGGTGCTGTAGTAGATGCACGGACAACTCTCAATGGTTCGGGAGGAGCAGTCAAGGTAAATGCAAATACGTTTGAGGTAACATCAGGCGGGCAGTTAAGTGCCATCGCAACTGGTACGGGAAATGCAGGGAATATTACACTCAATGTCACCGATAATGCGATCGTATCTGGTAGCGATCCCACTTACACTCAAAGGCTCGCTCAATTCGGTTCGACAACTGATATTTATGGCAAACTTAAAGTCAGCAATATCGATCCAGCAAGTAGCATAACTGTCAGCAGTACTGGATCGGGAAGTGCAGGGAACTTGGAAGTACAAGCCGGAACTTTGAGTTTGGATCGTGGAGCAACCCTCAGATCTGATACCTCTGGTGGTGAAGGCAATATTAATCTCAAGTCTGGCAATTTAATACTACGTCGAGGTAGCAGCATTAGTACCAACGCCACCGGCTCGGCAACAGGCGGTAACATCTTGATTGATACTGACAACTTAGTTGCTGTCTCTAGAGAAAACAGTGATATCAGTACCAATGCAATTGAAAGCTTTGGCGGTCAAGTGACAGTCAATGCCAAGGGTATTTTTGGCATCCAGTTTCGCGAACAACCGAGCTTCAACAGCGATATTACAGCGAGTTCCGAACGAGGTTTTCAATTCCAAGGCAGTGTGACGCTGAAGACTCCTGACATTGACCAAAGCTTGGGCTTGGCCGATTTGCCCGCAAACCTTATCGATCCTTCACAACTAATTGCCAATAGTTGCATGAGGCGAAATCATCAAACATCAGGAGAATTCATCATCACGGGAAATGGAGGTTTGCCAGTGATGCCAGACGATCCCCTGGTTGCATCTTATCAGACTTATCAGTTACCCACTGCCCGCAGTGCAAGTGTTTCAACACGACAACAGAATGCGTCGCGAAGCGCAAGCCGTACCCGGCTTATCGCTCCTGACAACACTGTGACTGACAACAAGCACAAACTCCCTACACCTGCGCCATTGGTGGAAGCTAACAGATGGATCTACAGTCCAAATCGGGAAGTGATTCTCATCTCTGATGCATCTGCTGTTGCTCCTTTTGGTTCAAAGTCCATGACGACTAACTGTTCTGGTTCAACAATTGATTTTCCGAAATTGGAAAACTAATTTCCTGGCTTGACGATGTATGTCTAATTCAATTTATTTATCAAGCACTCCTCCATATCGCCTAAACTAAAATTGAAATATAAGTCACCATTAGGTGTAATATCAATGCCCAACGTTTTCATCAATCCTAAGACAGATTTTGCTTTCAAAAAAATCTTTGGTTCTAAACAAAGCAAAGATATTTTGATGAGTTTTTTGAATGCGATTCTTTACAACGAGCAAGATACCATTCAAGATTTAGTGATTCTCGATCCCTATCAAGCACCTCGAATTAAGGGAATTAAAGACTCTTATTTAGATGTAAAAGCCACCCTACTTGATGGCAAAACTGTAATTATTGAAATGCAAGTATTAAATGTTTTAGGCTTTGAAAAACGAGTGTTATATAATGCAGCCAAAGCCTTTTCAATTCAACTGGGAGTAGGAGAAGACTACACATTACTCAATCCAGTCATTGCATTAACAATTACGGATTTTGAGATGTTTGCAGGCAATGACAAGGTAATTTCCCGCTATCGTTTAAAAGAAAAAGACGATTTGACAGATTACAGTGATGATATAGAATTGGTGTTCGTGGAATTACCCAAGTTTACCAAAGAACTAGATGATTTAGAATCATTAGTAGACAAATGGTTATATTTTTTGAAAGCCGCCAATAAACTAGAAACAGTACCAGTGAAGATGGGAGAAATTCCGGCGATTAATCATGCGTTTTTGGTGGCACAACAAAGTAAATTGAGCCGCAAAGAATTGGAAGTGTTGGAGAAGCGTGAGATGTTTTTACATGATAACCGCAATGCCATTTTGAAAGCACGGCAAGAAGGAAGAGAGGAAGGAAGAGAGGAAGGGCGACTTGAAGGAGGAAAAAGCAAAGCACTGGAGATAGCGCGATCGCTATTAGATTTGTTAGATGCAGAAACAATTGCCCAGAAAACGGGTTTGACTGTAGCAGAAGTCCAACAGTTGAAGCAGTGAGCAGCGATCGGGTATGGACAGTAGGGCAAAAATTTAGGCAAAGTTGGGTAAAGCTAGGTAACTTGAGACTCTGCCCAAGCTTCTAAAAATTCTCTTACCCAAGCGCCATAAGGCTGCTCATGATGCTTGACTCGATCGATAGCGTCAAGTACCCATTGTTCAACAGTGACAGACATCTGCTTTCTGGTAGACATATGTCTGTAATCGATTCGGATCGCGTAACCGCCTCGCGAGTAAACACCACTCACAATAGATTGTAAATTTACAGTTATGACCTCAAGCGGTTCTTTAAGCGGTAGTAAAAATTCAGGAATTGGCTCACGCATTGTAAAGGCATATAAATCAGCTTTGGGGCGGCGATCGCACTGACTAACCACAATGCGATAATCAGTTATGAGACCGTAGCCTTTCATTGCCATAGGTTCATCTGCAAGGAAGCAAGTCTATTTCAACCAAATGAGACATACTTCCTAGAATCGCATGACGTTTTTCTTCGTAAACCGAACGTCCCTTACCAATGCGTTTATTCTTAGGCGATAAAACTTCAATGACTGTAATTACAGCATCTGTTCGGTGTTTCCCTCACTTCCAAGTATCGTTCTGTGATTGATTTTAACTGTTCTAGCGGGAGTTCCACGCTTAACAAAAATGAACTTTCCAAAATTGGAAAATGAATTTCCTCTGTTGACGATGTGTGTTGAATGAAGTCTGTCTATTGTAATAGAGTACAACAAATGAAGGCAAACATCATCCGCCTTGTCCAAAATTTTGCACTACAAAGCTCAAAATGAGATTAGTTCAAAAGCTTGGTTACTCCTGAGAACTCTCAACTCAGTTCGTTCTTACACATCTGTTGAAGTCACGCCGCAAATAGAACCTCACTTGGGTGCTGATGACTTTTCCCCACAGGTTATTCCTGCTTACTCAGCCAAAAAAGTCTTTGAACAGCTAAGCAAAGAAAACAAATCTTACAGCAACTTCCTGTATAAAGAAGCGATGCTGAATCCCACTAATGTTCATGATAAAGCTGATAATTTTGAAGCGCCCATTGTGCAAAAATTCCGCAAAAATAGAAATCTCCAACAAGAGACAGGTTTTCGTTCTTTGGGAAATGAACAATACTTCTACATTGCTCGTCCCCTAGAAGTGACTAGTTCTAGTTGCTTGAGATGTCATATAGCAATCCTAAATGAGTTGTAAAAAAAGCGGGTCATACATAAACATTTTTGGAAAATCAAAGATTTGATGGTGAGTAACCAATTCAAATAATCTTTTGACATGAGAAAATGATTTACACAAATGATAAAACTCTCTCACCAACTTTTTAGCGTATAACCAAATATCTTCTACAGGGTTTTGTGTAGGGTCATTAGGAGCGCTCTCGTATACAAGTCACTTTCCATTCATCTTCATTTAAGCCCTGATTAATAGCATCTAAATAAGCCTTAAACTCAGATGAACGATGGTAACTAGCTCCATCCCAAATCAAAGCAATACGACTCTGGGGGTACTGAGAGAGTAAATATTTTACGAAGGCGATCGCATTTTTAGAGTCACCTTTTTTACATGGTTTTACTAGAAATTCTGGTGTATAATAGTTGAGAGCACC